>JANMOK010000221.1:0-34292 GCA_031369165.1 Paracoccaceae bacterium | reverse complement strand
GCAAGGTTTGACGCGCACGATGGCACCACATTGCTCGCGGTCTACCGCGGCAGGCCGAACCGCCGCAACCGCATGAGGCAGCCGTGATGACCGACGCGGTTTGCCTGACCACCACTCTCAACGGCGCCTGGCACGGTCATTCGGGCACCGCACCCTGCCCAGTTTGCCAAGCGGAGCGCCGCCGCGACCAGCACGCTCTGTCGCTGAGCAATAGCGCTGATGACCATTTGTTGGTGTACTGCCACAAATCAGGCTGCGGCTTTCGTGAAATTTTGCAGGTGGCGGGGCTGCCGACGGCCAGCTTCCACCCCGATCCGGCGACACAAAGAGAGGCCGCCGCAAAACAGGTCGCCCATGCGGCGATCCAGCGCGACAAGGCGGTCCGACTCTGGGAATCCTCGTGTGCGATCCGCGGTACCAAAGGCGAGGCACATTTACGCGGACGCGGCATCACCTGCACATTGCCCGAGACACTGCGCTGGGTCGCTGACACCTGGCATCCTCCTTCTGCCCGTTACCTTTCGGTCCTGGTGGCGAAACTATCAACCGGCGGGGTGCACCGCACCTTTTTCGAGAGATCCGGCCAACGGGTCTCCAGCAGCGCCAAAATGATGCTGGGTCCCTGCGCCGGCGGCGCTGTGCACCTGACAAAAGGCGCCGGGTCGCTGGTGATCGCCGAAGGGATCGAGACCGCACTCAGTCTTGCCTGCGGCCTGCTCGACAGCCCGGCCACGATCTGGGCGGCACTCAGCACCTCGGGAATGAAAGCACTGCACCTGCCCGACCTACCCGGCAAGTTGATCGTGGCGGCTGACGGCGATGCGCCCGGGCGCGACGCCGCACGCATATTGGCGCAACGCGCGGTCGCACTCGGATGGGACGTGTTCATGTTGCCCGCACCCGATGGGGCGGATTGGAACGATGTTCTGCAAGGCAAGGTGGCGGCATGAGCTTTGCGCAGGCCAAGGAAACACCGTTCGCGATGGCCTGGCCCGATCCCGATCCGCGCTTTTTGCGCGATGATCTGGCACCACCGCCGCTTTTGCCTTTGGCAGATGTCATGGGACCGCTCTGGGCGGCATGGATTGCCCGCGCCGCCGAGGCCAAAGCATCGCCGCCGGATTATGTGCTGGCTGGCTTGCTAACGACAGTCGGCGCTCTTATTGGCAACGCCCGCTGGGCATCGCCTTGGGCGGGCTGGACTGAGCCGCCGATCATCTGGGCGATGGCAATCGGGGCCCCGTCCGCCAACAAATCGCCGGGCCTTGATGCAGTACTTGCGCCGCTTGGCCGGGTCCAGCGTCGCTTGCGCGAACGCGCCCAAGTTGCTGTGTCGGCGTGGCAGGCGAAAGACGAGGTGGCGCGGCTGGCGGAAAGCGGCTGGAAGGAGGTCGCCAAGACTGTATTGAAAGAGGGCAAGGAACCGCCGGCAAAACCGGAGGCAGCAAACCCCGGGCCCCAGCCTGTGTTACCCCTGCTTTCGGTCACCGACAGCACCGTCGAACGACTGGCGGTCATTGTGGCGCGGCAACCACGCGGACTCCTTATGGCCCGCGACGAATTGGCTGGCTGGCTGCAGGGCATGACGCGCTATTCGGGTGGTGGCTCGGACCGTCCATTCTGGCTCGAAGCCTATGGTGGTCGTGGTTACAGCGTCGAACGCATGGGCCGCGCCTCAGTCCAGGTGGAACGATTGTCCATCGGTGTGGTCGGCAGCATCCAGCCTGATCGTCTTAAAACCCTGTTGTTCAAGGCGGACGACGACGGATTGTTGGCACGGTTCCTGCCAATCTGGCCGGGACTGGTTCCAATCAAGCGGCCAAACCAAGGCTCTGACGACGGTTTTCTGGAAAATGCCCTTGAGCGTCTATTGTCGCTCGAAATGGTAGGCGACGAAACCGGCGCCACCCGGCCTTGGTTCATCCCATTCAGCGAAGGCGCCCGCCAACTTCTGGATGACTTCCGCAAGGCGGCGCGGGGCTGGGAAAACGAGGCGGATGGATTGCTTTTGTCCTTCACCGGCAAGTTGCCGGGTTTGGCGGTGCGCCTGTCGCTGGTGCTGGCTTTTCTCGAATGGGCGGTCGATGGCGGCAGCGAACCCGCTGAAATCTCTGTCCAGCACTTTGGCCGGGCGGCGCATCTGCTCGAAGCCTATGTGTTGCCGATGGCGCAACGCGCCTATGCCGATGCCTCGGTTCCAAAAGCAGAACGGGCGGCCCGGCGTCTGGCGGCGTTGATTCGGGAGAAATCATGGTCGCACTTCACCACCCGCGATGTTTTGCGGCTCGATCGAACCGGGCTTGGCACCGCTGACGAACTCAACCCGGCGTTGGTCGCACTTGAGGAAGGCGAAGCGATCCGCCCTGTTGATCTGGCGCCAAACCCGCAAGGCGGTCGGCCCATCCGCATGTTTGTTGTCAATCCGGCACTACCGGGGGACCTGGCATGACCCAATGGCTGCAAACGACAAAACATCCCGATGGTGCGCTGACAAAACCGACAAAACCAACAGAACCATCGGATTGCGGGGTTGTGTCAGTTAAATCGGTTTTGTCTGCGGCAGAACAAATGTTTCTTGCGTCACCATCCCCTGTTTTGCGAATAGCACCAATAGCGCCATCAGCACGGCCCGATGCGCCGAAATCCGACATCCAGGCCAACGACCCCTAAACCTTGCTTGCCCTTCTGCATTGCGACGGCCCGACCAGCTATGGCGCAGCGGCCACGACCCTTGGCTGGGGTGCAACCCGGGCCTGGCAGGCGGAGGCGCGTTTACGGGCGAATGGGCGGGTATATCACGGTGCACTCGGTCGGGCCTACCCGACGAACGAAAGGAACAAGCCATGATGGGTGAAAACGGGCGCGGTTCGGTCAATGGATTTTGGCCCGCCTGGCCTCGCCCGCCCCGTGCTGCCAGGCTGGCGACTGCTGTCATCCACCTCGCCGCCAACATCCCCATTGCCAACCTTTCTTTCCTGTTCCTGATGGCCGGGGGCGGGTCATACTTACTGACCCTTGACCCGCTGACCGGTGCCTGTAACCAGATTTTCTCGCGGAGCAAATATGGGTGGGGGGGCGGTCAGAAGTCCCCGGAAATCGGACCTCGGGACCGCTTGGGTCCTTGACCTTTGCTAAACCGTAACAATTTTGGGTTTTTTGGCCGGAAGTTCGCGCTGTTTCAAAGGCTTGGTATCTCGCGTGATCGTGCCGCCCCGCCGCGGAATTTGCCGGTGGAAGCCATTGTCTATCGCAGCCATGCCAAAGCGGAGGCCAGTTTGATATGAATGCGCCATCAGATACGGCGGTCCTGCCAATGGAATCAGACGCGGCCGCCATGACCACATCGCCCAACTGGCCCGCCGACCACGTAGAACGCCGCGCGATCAGCACGCTTGCGCCCTATGCTCGAAACGCCCGCACCCATTCCGACGCGCAAGTGGCGCAGATCGCCGCTTCGATGCGGACATGGGGCTGGACCAACCCGGTCTTGATCGACGAGGCGGGTGGCATCATCGCCGGACATGGACGGGTGCTGGCGGCACAATCGCTGGGGATCAAGGATGTGCCGGTGATGGTGGCACAAGGCTGGAGCGAACAACAGAAGCGCGCCTATATACTGGCCGACAACCAACTGGCCCTCAATGCTGGCTGGGACGAGGTGCTGCTCGGGGACGAATTGCGCGATCTGGATGCATCCGGCTTTGAACTCGATCTGATCGGCTTTGCCGACATCGACCGGCTGCTGGCGGGTAAGACCGCAGGCCTGAGCGATCCCGATGACGTCCCGGATGTGCCGGACGAACTGATATCCGTTCTGGGCGATGTCTGGCTCATGGGCAAGCACCGGCTGGTCTGCGGTGACAGCACAGATGCCGCTACCGTAGCTATTTGCCTCGGCGGTGCCACTCCGCATCTGATGGTTACCGACCCACCCTATGGCGTCGATTACGATCCGGCGTGGCGCAATGCCTCTGGCGCATCGACAACCAGACGTACCGGAAAGGTTCTGAACGACGACCGCGCCGATTGGCGCGAAGCTTGGGCGCTGTTTCCCGGCGAGGTCGCCTATGTCTGGCATGGTGCCCTGCACGCCACAACGGTGGCGGAAAGCCTTGGTGCCGCAGGCTTTCAGGTTCGCTCCCAAATCATCTGGGCGAAAGAACGCTTGGTCTTGAGCCGGGGTGACTATCACTGGCAGCACGAGCCCTGCTGGTATGCCGTACGCGCGAAGGGCAAAGGCCATTGGTCCGGGGACAGGAAGCAGACCACGCTCCGGCATATCGCCAGTCGCCATCAGGACGCCGAGACGGTGCATGGCACCCAGAAGCCGGTCGCGTGCATGCGCCGGCCGATCGAGAACAACTCATTTGCAGGGCAAGCAATATATGAGCCGTTTAGCGGCAGCGGCACATGCATAATCGCCGCCGAAATCAGCGGCCGCATCTGCCATGCCATCGAACTCTCCCCGGCCTATGTCGATGTCGCCATCCTGCGTTGGCAGGCCTTCAGTGGAATGGACGCGGTGCTGGAAAGCGATGGCGCCACCTTTGGTGCTGTGGCCGCGGCAAGGCGCGCAACGGAGGTCTAACCATGGCAGCCAAACGCGGGCGACCATCAGTTGCGTCCCTCGAAACAAGTGTCATTGGCGCTGGCGGCGATACCCGGCCAGAGCCACCCTCCGATCTCAATGCAGCCGAACGGCTGATATGGCTGGAGATCACCGCCAGCGAAGCACCGGGGTTCTTTGCCAGCGCCGCCTTGCGCGGTCTCCTGAAGGATCAGTGTCGCCACCGAGCCGCTGCCGACCAGATCACCGCCATCCTGCATCTGTTCCAGTCGGACTGGCTGCGAAACGGCGCCGGATCAAAACGCTTTGCCCAGCTATTGCGCATGCGCGAGCAGGAAACCCGCGCTGCCGCCGCGATGGCCACCCGGCTGCGGCTGACCAACCAGTCGCGCTATACCGCTCAATCCGCTGCCACTGAGGCGCGTAATGCGGTGTTTGGCAGGAAGCCGTGGGAGAGTTGAGGATGGCCCGTCCGCCAAAGATGCCGAGCGCCGAACAGATTGCCCAAGTCGAAGGTCTGGCATCGCTGTTGACCCAGGAACAGATGGCGGATTACTTCGGCATCGTGCGCAACACATTCGCCGCCCTGCTTGAGCGCCAGCCCGAGGTTCTTGCGCGCTAAAAAAAAGGCCGCGCCAAAGCCATCGGCTCCATCGCGCAAGGTTTGATCACCAAGGCAAGGAATGGCGACATCACAGCGATGATCCTCTCACTCAAGACCCAAGCCGGTTGGGCCGAGCCAAAGCCGGTCGGGCCACCGGGCGATTTCTACTGAACGCAATGCGCGGGATGCTGACGCGCCCGGGCGAGGTGGTGGTGGCCATGCCTTGATCGGGGATCAGGTTAATTGTTGCACCAACCGGGCAAACCGAGACCGGCTCGCATTTGTCTGGCAACAACATTGAGGCCTTGGGCAAGTCGGCCAGACGACGCTGCTTGCCGCCGTCAGTGTAGGGTTGGCGCTATGCCGCAGGAGCGGATCGAAGCGGCCGCACCCCTGTTGGTGCAGAGGGCATTGAAAATCGCGCCAAAGGAAACGGATTCTGGCAATACTCGCCATCGGATTCGCGCTCAGATTGGACAGATCATCAAGAAACCCGACCGCCGCTACACTTCGGACGTCCGGTGGCTACCCGCAAGTACCACTGCTATGATGATCAGTCCCGTCAGCAGCAATCGCACTCCGGCGCTTGCGCCATAGGTATTCAGCATGGAAACCACCAGAAACAGAAACAGCGAAGCGCCCCAGATCCCTGGTATGTTGCCAAATCCGCCAGCCACTGCAGTACCGCCGATCACCACGACAGCAATCGACGTTAGCAAATATTCAGTTCCCATGTTAAGTGCTGCACCACCCGAAAAGCAGGACAGTAAAAAGCCGCACAGGGCGGCTAGAGTCGCACACAATACGTAGGTGGCAAATCGGACGCCTTCGACCGGGATTCCGGCAAGTCGTGCCGCGCGAATGTTTTGGCCTATGGCCGAAACGCGTCGCCCATAAATGCTCTTTTCGAGAAGCACCCACGCCAACAGCGACAGAAGCAGCGCGACAATTGCAACATTTGGAATGCCGGCTGTGGTTCCGGTCGAGAAATCCGCGACGGTTGCGGGCGGTTTAATCCGGATACCGCGATTCGACCAGATTGCGGTGGATTGAACGATGAAGCTGGCCGACAGGGTCGCGATGATCGGTGGAATGCGTAGCAATTTGATCAGGGCATAATTGGCAATGCCGACGACAATGCCGATTGAGATCGCCACCAAAAGTCCCGGCAGAATCAGCGAATCGGACGTGTCCATGAATTTCAGCGAAATCGTACCAGCTAAAGTCATGGTGGCCGGAATCGACAGGTCAACATTGCCGGGGCCCAATGTAATGACGAACATCTGGCCAATACCTACGATAATCGAGAAGGCCGCAAAAGTCAGCGCCGCTTGGCTGAGGCCCAGCGTGCTGGCTCCGCCAGTGAACGCGATCGTGACCAGCCAGACCGCAAACGTGGCCGCAAATGACCAAACCCAAGGACGAGAGAACATTTGTTTCAACATTTTCATTGAAGCGGCGCCGACCCTCCGCGCCTGGCCAGGACCAGCCGCAAGGCCAACACAAGGATCAGAATCGCGCCTTGAGCACCAATTTGCCAGTCCGGCGAAATGTGCAGGAACGAAAGGAACGACCCCGCCAGCGTCAGGGTCAGGGCGCCGATCACAGCCCCGATCGGCGAAACCCTGCCGCCAGTGAATTCGCCGCCCCCCAGAATGACCCCGGCAATCGACAGCAATGTGTAACGCAAGGCAATGTTCGCATCGGCCGAGGTGGTCAAGCCGACCAGACATATTCCCGACAAGACTGCAAAAAAACCGGCGAGGCCGTAGGTCGCGGCCCTGACCTGCATGATCGACCAGCCAGCACGTGCAACCGAGCGTTCATTGCCGCCGACCCCCCGCATGACAGTGCCGAAAGCCGAGCGCTTGACCAAAATATGGGCCACCGTCGCGATCAGCAGGCTGGCAATGATGGCCATCGGAACGATGGGCGGTTTAGACTTCATCAGCCAGCGGATCCAGTCCGGCGCACTGCCACCCGGGGCTGGAAGCAATAGCACAGCCAGCCCGCCCCAAACGAAACTCATCCCCAATGTCACCACAATTGATGGCAGGCCCCGCACATAGATCACCGCGCCCAGCCCGGCATAGGCACCGATGCATGCAAGCAGGATCAGCACCCCAATCAATGGATCGGATTGCAGGAAAGTCGCCGTGACACAGGCCGCAAAGCTGACGAAGGAGCCTATCGAAAGGTCCAGATCGTTGATGGTCATCACCAGCATCTGGGCGATGGTCGCCAAGGCGATTGGAACTGCCAGATTGAACAAAAGGTTCAGTCCCGTGTAACTCATGGCCCGCGGTTGCAACCAGAAAACCGCCGCCAGCAGCACTGCCAGCGACAGACCGGGCAACAGAATTCTTACGCGCTCCAAGCTGAGCCAACCATTCATACCACTTCACCCGAGAAGGATGCCGCAAGTATGTGTCCTTCGTTGACATCCGGCCCCGCCAATTCTGCCACAATCCGACCCTCACGAAAAACATAGACCCGGTCACATTGACAGATTTCATCCATTTCGGTCGAGTACCAGACGAAAGTTCTTCCCTTTGCGGCCTCGGCGCGAAGCATGCCATAGACTTCCTGTTTTGTGCCGATATCGACACCGCGCATCGGATCATCCATCAGCACCGCCGGTGCTCGCGTTGCCAAGGCACGGGCGAAAAGAACCTTCTGCTGGTTGCCGCCGGATAGCGAAAGCACTGGATTGTTCAAGTCCGATGTGCGGATGCCAACGCGCCGCTGCCAATCTTTTGCAACCGAGCGTTCTTTAGCTTCATCAACGATGGTAAAGCGCGAAAGGTCCTGCATAAGACTTGCTGTCAGGTTGCGTTCGATACTCCACAAAGGGAACGTGCCGTCCACGCGCCGGTCTCCGGCAACAAAGACAGCTTTGCTGTCTTTTCGCGCCCACCAGTCGCTACCTTGGGCGATAAACAAATCAACCAGCAACTTGGTCTGACCGTGGCCGGCCAGACCGGCAAGACCAATCACCTCGCCGGCATTGGCCGACAAACCGAATGAGGCCAGGACTCCGAGTGTTTCAAGCACGGGCGCCCCGACATTGACCGGCTGGGTCGAGTGACGGGAGTTTTCGCGCACCACACTTCCCATAGTGGCGACAAGAACCGGGACTGAAAATTCGCCTGCGGGCCGCGACGCTACCACGATACCGTCTTTCATGACCACGACCCGGGTCGAGGCCGACAAAATTTCGCTCAGGATATGCGAGACGATGACAACGGAACCACCGGCAGCGACGAACGATCGCAGATACGCGAGCAACTGGTTGGCCAGCGTCACGTCCAAGGCTGATGTCGGTTCATCCAAGATCACCAGGCGCGCCGACAAAATGTGTTCCGAGAACGCGACGGCAATTTCAACCATCTGCCGTTCCGCGATCGAAAGATCGCCCACCTGTTGCCGACAGTCTATGCTGTTGCCCGGAAAGATTTGATCGAGTTTGGCACGGATAATTGCATCGGCCCGTTTCCGCCAGCCCCACCCTTTGAGGCTGGAATGGGCGATACGAGCGTTTTCGGCCACCGTCAAATTGGGGCAAAGTGACAGTTCCTGAAACACGCAGCGTATGCCGCTTGCCCTTGCCGATGCGACGGTGTGGCGCTCACCGGGCGGCATGCCCGCAACCTGAATCGATCCGCTGTCCGGTGCTAGGCCACCGTTTATGATGTTGACCAGTGTTGATTTTCCGGCCCCGTTGTGGCCGACCAGCCCAACGCATTCACCCGACGCAACCGAAAAACTCACGTTGTCAATCGCTAGGACAGCGCCGAAGCTTTTGCTGGCGCTGTCCACATTGATGACATTCCCACCCAGTGCGGGTTTAGGCATGATTGCGGGCCGTATTTGCCTTACATGCCTGTGATCACTGCTTTGGCATCATCCAGCGAGTATTCGACATTGGCAACGCCGCCCACTTCTGTCGTGGCAAAGTTCGCTTCTAGTGTATCCTGGTCGATCCGAAGGAACGGCACTACCAAATCTTGCGGCACTTTCTGACCGTCAAGAATTTGTTGCGCCACCCAAAAGGCAAGCGTCGAAACACCCGGCGCAATTGAGACCGACATGGTCGAGTAGCCGCTGGCCTCTTTCTGTTCCTTCCACCAAGCCAGTTCATCCTGGCGGTTGCCCATAATGATGGTTGGCGTCGGGCGTCCTGCTGCTGCAAAAGCCTGCGCGGCACCATAGCCGTCACCGCCTTGGGTCACCACGGCAACTATTCCTTCGGGAAGGCTTGGTAGAATGCCTGCGACCGCTTTCTGCGCCACATCCTGGGCCCAGTCACCATGAACGGAACCGACGATTTCGAACTGCGGATTCTCCGCAACGCCTTCGTGAATGCCTGCCGAAATCTCGTCATCAACAAACACACCGGCAAGTCCACGGATTTCCAGCAATTTGCCACCGTCAGGCATTGCTTCTTTCAGAAAGTCGATTTCGCTTTTTCCCATCCCTTTGAAGTCAACAGCAATGCGATAGGCACAAGGCTCGGTGACAATGCCGTCGAACGATACGACGACGATTCCGGCATCGCAGGCTTCTTTGACTGCACCATTCAAAGCGGTCGGCGATGCTGCATTCAATACAATCGCATCATAGCCTTCCAGAATCATGTTCTGTATCTGTGCCGCCTGTTCAGTGGCCTGGTTTTCGGCGGTAGTGAAGGCATCCGCCGCGGCGACTATACCCTGTTCGACAGCGGGCTTTGTAATCTTGTCCCAACTTGTCAACATGGCCTGGCGCCAAGAATTGCCCGCGTAATTGTTGGACAATGCGATGCGTTTGTCCGCCGTGTCGGCAAAAGCGCCACCGGACAGCAAGGCAACAATTGTCGCGCTCAAGATGACAACATTCTTCATTCTCAATTCCTCCCGTTTGCCCCGTGAATTATTTTGATCTGCATCCCAGTCAAGGCATTATCTGGTCCGATACGCGAATATTAGCGTCTCTCCCGGTCAAAAGCAAAGCTGCAGTGAATTGTTGGAGATTTCCTTTGTTTCTATGGCGTTCAGCCGGAACAGACGGTCGAATTTCAAGCAGAACTTTGATCGAAAAATCGAATAGGCGCACTGTGATCGGGTCATCGGTGCGAAGAAATCAGGCAAAGAAACCAAGCGCGCGGGGTTGGTTGGCCCCTTGCATTCGTTCGCGACTGCGATGCCGTTGTCGTTCACCGCATGGATCGCCTCGCGCGTAACCAACTGGATAGAATTTAGCATTTGGAGTCCCTATTGACAGCGGCGACAATTTTGTCTGGAGCGGCTTGCTGTATAAAGGGTTTGGGCCTGCAAATATGATCGGCGATGTAGCGTTTGATCGCGGCCTGGAGGTCGGCAACGGCGTGGAAGACGGCGCGTTTGAGCGTTTTTTTGGTCGAATAGGCGAAGAGGCTCTAGCTCGCGCTGACCTTTGAACAAGATGTCGGCGTGAAGTGGATCTGCGTCTGGGCAATCCCAATGGAGCAGCGGCCCTCAGGCGGGCTGGCAAGGGCGGGGTCGCCCTGCGGGAGGTGGTTAGTGCCAATGCGAATCGGTTCGCTGCCGATCTTGCACCCGTGGTGGCTGATATCAGGGCCGCAGGGCATGTGTCGCTGCGGGCGATTGCTGCGGAACTCAATGTGCGCGGGATGCTGACGCGGCGAGGTGGCAGGTGGTCGGTAGCGAATGTGCGGAATTTGGCCAATAGACTTTGTGGCCCCTGATCTCGTGACTGCGCAAATAGGTGACTGGCGCGAACTGAATTCCGGAGCTAACATTCCTGTATCAGCCGGGTGGCAGCAAAATTAGGCGGAAGCATCTGAATTCAGATCTTGATCTGGAGTAAAGGAGCGGTCGGATGAACCTAAAAACGAGTACCATTGCAACTTTGCTTGTGTTTGTCTTTCTGTCTTCCCCGCCGATTGGTGCCGAGGCGGAGGAAATCACCGGGCAGGAACTGACGGAACTGGTCGTCGAAGCTAAAATACCCAGAGGTGGCGACTTTCTTGGCTTCGGCTTTGAGTCGGTCTGGATGATGACCGGTGACCGGCTGGTCCGGGTCAACCCAGCCGACAACAGCTTTGTCGAAATCCCAGTCGAGGGTGCCGGCGGCATCTATCGGGGAATTGCCTTTGGCGAGCAAGCCGTCTGGGTTCCCGATACCGAAAGCCAAATGATCTTCAAGATCGACCCGTCCAACAATTCCGTGGCCATGTCCATCCCCGCTGCCCTTTTCGACAGCGAAGGCAGCATCGGCATAGGTGCGGGTGCCGTCTGGGCGGTGACCAGCGAGGGCGCTGGCGTAACCTCGAAGGAATATAATCGAAGGTTGAGCCGTTTCAATGCCGCTAACGGTGCGCTGGAAGCGGTCATCGATCTCCCATCGCGCGGTGCATCTGTCATTTACGATTTCGGCTCGGTTTGGATCACCGGCTATTCCGGCAATGCACTCTACCGGCTCGATCCAAACAACAACGAAATTATCGCTACTGTAAGCGTGAACGACCGGCCGCGTTTCCTGGCCTCTGGTGGCGGCGCGATCTGGGTTTTGACCCAGGGCGATGGATCAGTGCAGCGCGTTGACCCGGCGACCAACAGTGTAACTGCGACTATCGCGACCAATGCGGAAGGCGTCGGCGACATCGACGTTGGTGGCGGCTCGGTCTGGATCGCGACCCTGACCACACCGCTTTATCGAATTGATCCCGGCACCAATCGACTTCTCGGCGGATACCGCGCTCCATCTGGCGAAACTGGTATGCGCGACGCGGTGCGCTGGGGCGCCGGTTCGATCTGGGTTTCAGGAACGGCGATCTTCAGGATTGTGCCGCCGAGTTGAAGGTGGGCGATGCCAAGGGCGCCGCGCGGGTGGTGAATGCAAGAGCCGATCGCCTTGCAACTTACACTGCGCCGGTGATGACGGACATCCGGGTGGCTAGGCATGTGTCACGCCGGGCGATTGCGACGGAACTCAACAGCCGCGAGATACTGACGAGGTGCGGCGGGTGGTGGGTAGCGGCCAAAGTGAGAAGTTTCGGGTGAGCCGAGTCGGACTCAATTCGTTGTAAACTCTACAGACTGTTGCTCGGGTAGCACCAGTAAGTCGGCAACAAAGCAATCCGTTCGAATTGATGACAAACCGCCTTGGCTGCAGTAGATTCAGGATATGCCCTTCCGATAGGTTGCGCCAATGGCTGAAGTGCCTCCCAAACAATCAATTAACGTGGAAGCGATTGCAGCCGAACTTCACGAACTTTGGGCAACAGGCCGCCAGGTTGCACCGCTTTCGGAACGGTTCTCAGCATTCGACTTACCGACGGCCTATGAAATAGCCGAAGAAATAAGACGACGGCGAAGTTTAGTTGGCGAGAAGGTCGTTGGCCGAAAAATTGGCTTTACCAATTTCAAAATGTGGCAGGTCTACAACGTCAAAGCCCCGATCTGGGGTTACATTTATGACACGACCACACAAGATTTGGACAATCTAAGTTCCAGTGTGTCGCTCGCACATATTCCCGAACCGAAAATCGAGCCCGAAATTGTTTTCGGTCTCGGTGCTACTCCTGAAGCAGGCATGGACGAACAGGCACTGCTGGATTGCGTCGAGTGGGTCGCGCCTGGATTCGAGATCGTCCAGTCAATCTATCCCGGCTGGCGTTTTGATGCAGCTGACGCAATCGCCGCTTTTGGGCTCCACGCCGGGCTCCATATTGGTCCGCGGGCGAAGGCAGCCAGGAACCGATCGCACTGGTTGGATTGTCTTCCCAATTTCGGAATTAACCTCAGCTGTGAATCTAAAGACTTAGCAACGGGAAAAGGCAGCGACGTTCTCGGCGGTCCCTTGACGGCACTGCGTCATCTCAACGACCTGCTTATGAGTGGTGCCTCTGGCCCGCGACTAGCGAGCGGCGAAATCATCACGACCGGCACTTTGGCATTGGCTCAGGCCGTTCGGCCCGGTGGAAAATGGCGTGCTTCGCCAGTCGGCATTGAACTTTCCGAAATAGCCCTGCGGTTTGACGAGTGAATTTGTCGAACTGGCCAACTGAACCACTTGGCGATGAAAAGGAGCGAATCAATGCGAACTGCGCTTTGTGACCTACTCGGGATCAGCGTGCCGATCATTCAAGCGCCGATGGGAGTGGCGGTCGGACCAGACCTAGTGGCTGCCGTCTGCAATGCTGGAGGCCTTGGAGCAATCCCCCTTTGGCGTGCCAACACCAGCACAATGCGCGAACAGATTCGCCAGATTAGGACGCTGACAGACAAGCCCTTCGCGGTGAATCTCAATCTGGCGTTTCCGACTAGGGAAAAGCTGGAAATCTGTCTTGAAGAGAAAGTCCCGATCATCTCCTTCTTCTGGGGTGACCCCATGTCCCTGATCAGTCGTGCCAAAGAAGGTGGAGCGATTGTTTTACAGACGGTCAGTTCTGCACATGAGGCCACCGTTGCTGTCCAGCAAGGTGTTGACGTCGTGGTCGCCCAGGGTTGGGAAGCCGGAGGGCATGTGCGGGGAACAGTTGGGACGATGGCATTGGTCCCGGCCGTCGTCGATGCTATTAGCCCGGTTCCGGTGGTTGCAGCTGGTGGTGTCGCTGATGGTCGGGGTATGGCCGCTGCATTGGCTTTGGGAGCAACCGGTGTCTGGATCGGAACTCGGTTTCTGGCCAGCAAGGAAGCGAACATTCACGCCCACTATCGGAAACGGCTGCTGAATGCATCTGAAAGCGACACGGTTCATCTGGCAAACCTGTTTGATATCGGCTGGCCCGATGCAGCGCATCGCGTCCTGCGCAATTACGTGGTTTCCGAATGGGAAGCAGCTGGTCGACCCATCAGCGGCAGTCGCCCGGGAGAAGGCGAGACGATCGGGAATACTCCTTCCTTCGGCCCCATTCTGCGCTATCAATGCAGGACGCCAGACGCCGACTTTGTAGGCGACACCGAGGCCATGTCGATGTGGGCCGGCCAAGGGGTGGGTTTGGTCCGACACGTGCAACCGGCGGCAGAAATCGTGCACGAGATAAATGACGAGGCCGAGGCAATTCTTGCGAGTCTGGGCAAGGCTCTTGTTTGACCGAGCCTAATCACTTTGCACGCAACGTGATTATCGAATGACCCACCTTAGATTAGACCCTTTGCAGCGTAAGGAATCACGAACACCTCGGTGGCTGTGTGCGATATCGTCGGCCACGGCCTATCGAACGATTTTATCAACCTAGGCCCGAAATTCTGGGTTTAAACGCGCTCGGATCAGAGACCAAACCGCACGGATGCCGTTGCCACCATCGCAAAGCAGACCAGATCGCGACCCGAAACCGCCGCATTCTGATTCTATCAGAATCGAATTAGGACCAATAACCGAAAACACTTATTCGGTTTCGGGTGGGGGAACCGGCGGGGCAAAAGGAAGCCCGCCAATTTCTGTCCAAGACTTGCATCGTTCAACTTTGAACACAAGATCGCTTTGTTGAATAAGTAGTCTAGAATTTCCCATCCACGCACCGAGTAGAAATTGACTAAGTGCGTACCCCCAAGCAAAAACGCTTTGTAAAAAATGAAATCCTCAAAGGGGGAACGGCGGCAGCGTCGTAGGACTGGTCGGACGCCGCTGCGCAAAGTCCTACCGAAACGTCTAATGCCACCAACCAATGCAATCACTGATCACCGAGATGAGAGGTCGATGACCGATGATGCAAAAAAACAAACTCAGGCTGACCTCGTCAACGTGGTCACAACGTCCGAAAGTGCTTTTGGCGCTCAGGGCGGTCGTGGCAGCCAATGCTGCGCCCATGCGGCGGACCTTGCGCCGGTGGTGGCGGATATCAGGGCTGCAGGGCATGTGTCGCTCAGGGCGATTGCGGTCGAGTTGAATGCACGCGGGACGCTGACAGGCGAGGAGGGAGGTGGTGGGTGTCCAATGTGGAGAATTTGTTGGGGCGGTTGCCGCACGCATGATGCAAATCCATCCGTTTCGATCTGCCGACCATGGCAAACGACTTTGCACGCAGGGAGGTGGGGCAAGATGAGCCAGAATCGCTCCGCTGGGCAATCACTTCATACCAATCTCAATGCGTTGAAGGCAGACGGTCCAGCGTCGAGCCGACCGAATATTCCGTATCAATCGGCGACCTGTGCCCCTACCTCAGACGGCTGCCATCGCTAGCGAAAACAAAAGCCGCCACCGGATCAAAGTCCAGCCTGACTTCGTGCTGAGGTGCAATTGCGATGCGATCCGTAATTTGGGCCACCAAGGGTGTGCCGGCGGGCGTTTGTCCGTAAAGGTATCCAACGTCGCCCAAATGTTCGACCACATCAGGGCGCAACCGTAATACGCCATCCGACGCCAGCCGCAAATGTTGCGGCCGTATGCCCAACGCGACCGTTGTCCCTTCCGGTAGCGGCGCGCGCTGCTGTGGCACCGTCACGGACATCGTGACATCGCCGTCGATCGCCAATTGGCGGCCGTTGCCCTGGACGACCCGGGCAGGCAGAAAATTCATGCGAGGCGACCCGATGAACCCCGCGACGAACATATTTGCGGGGTCGTCGAACAGTGTCAGCGGAGCCCCAACCTGTTCCACATGGCCGCCTTGCAACACCACAATCTTGTCGGCCAAGGTCATCGCTTCTACCTGATCATGTGTGACATAGATCATGGTAGAGCCAAGCTGCCGATGCAAACGTGCGAGTTCCAGCCGCATATGCACACGCAATTCGGCATCAAGGTTTGACAGCGGTTCGTCGAACAGGAACACCTTTGGATCGCGCACGATGGACCGGCCGATTGCGACCCGCTGCCGTTGCCCACCGGACAATTGCGAAGGCTTACGGTCAAGATACTGGTTCAATTGCAGCGTCTCGGCGGCCGACTTCAGCCTGCGCGCAATCTCGGCCGGGGCTACGCCCGAGACCCGGAGTCCGAAAGTCATGTTTTCGGCGACGGTCATATGCGGGTAAAGCGCATAGGACTGAAACACCATTGAAATTCCACGGTCCACGGGCTCCAGTCCGGTCACGTCGCGACCGTCGATATGGATTTGGCCGCTGGTGACATCCTCAAGCCCTGCAACGATTCTGAGCAAGGTAGATTTTCCGCAGCCGGACGGCCCGACCATCACCGCGAATTCCTGCGAGGCGATATCGAGGTTCACATCCTTGATGACTGAATGGCCGCCAAAGGACTTAGCGACATGTGACAGGCGGACGTCGGCCATGGTTTCCCCCCTCAGGTCAATGCGCGGCTCAGCGCCGCTTGGGCGCTGCGCAGCGCAATGTCGTCAGCTTGTTCAAAGCGGCATTCGATGGCGCCAAAGCCGTCAAATCCGATATCTGCCAAGGCCTTGAAGGCCGACGCGAAATCTGTGTGGCCAAGGCCTGGCTCATAGCGGTGGCTGTCAGCAAGGTGAACATGCGCCACAAGATTGCCCGCGGCCCGGATCGACGCGCCGATATCGGCCTCTTCGATGTTCATGTGGAACAAGTCTGCCATCAGTTTGATCGATGGCAGGCCGACCGCATGGCACAGGCTTGCCCCTTGGGCAAGTGTGTTGACCATGTGGTCTTCGTAGCGGTTCAAAGGTTCAAGCCAGACCGATACCCCGCGCAAGGCGGCATGGGTGCCAAGTGCGCCCAGCATGTCGATCAGCACGGCGCGATCCTCGGCCGGAGTGCGGGCGGGAATGAAGGGAGGCAAGCGGTTGGAATGCATTCCGTAAGACGCAGGTGTGACGACACCTTTGGCCCCGATTTCGGCTGCGACGTCGCATAGTTCTTGCATTGCGGCCAGCGCCTCGGCCCCACGAACCGCGTCGAAATCGCCAATGAAACGGTCTGAAATCACGCAGATCGATGGCATGACCACGCCTGCGCGGGCTGCGTCCAGCAGTTCGGGTAACCGATCAGACATGCCCGCGCTTCCGCGCAGTTCGATCCCGTCATAGCCAATGGCGCGAATCAACGCCCATTTGTCGACAAGGGTTGCGCCGGGAATCAGATTTTCTTGAACTCCGAATTTGATGGTCACGCGGGCGTCTCCGTGAAATCGAGGACGACTTGCAGGCAGTCGCCGGGGTTGTCGCGCAACAATTCGAACGCGGCCTGCGCATCGGACGCCTTGTAGGTGTGGGTAATGAGCGGGCCAAAATCGACCCTCCCCGCCCCGATCAGACCCATGATCGTCTGATCCAACCGGGCGCGGTTCCAGCGATGATCAAGCGAGGGGCTGACGCCACTGATCTGTGAGCAGACCAGGTTCACACGGTTATGATGAAATTCTTCGCCCAGAAACAGGCCGCGGCCGTCACCTTGAAAAAAACCGCACACGATGACGCGGCTGTTATAGGCGACGGAGCGGATTGCGGCATGTAGTGCCGGGTAAGCTCCGGAAATCTCGATCGCCAGATCGGCGCCACGACCGCCGGTGATTTCCTTGATGCGGGTGGCCGCATCTTCGGTGCTGGCGTTGATCACGTAGTCGGCACCCATGGCGCGCGCCAGATCAAGGCGACCTGGCAGCTGGTCCACGGCAATGACGGTGGCGCCGTTCAGTTTTGCCAGTTGGGTCACCATCAAGCCTGGCACGCCCTGGCCGAAAATCGCGACGTATTCGCCCAGCCGGATCCCGGCATCTAGGATAGCGTTCAGTGCTATCGCGCCGATCTGGGAAAAGATGCCAAGGCGCGGGTCGACGCCATTGGCAAGGATGCGCGCCACGACCCAGTCTTCTGGCGCGACGTGCTCGCTGCGGTGCCGCCAAGTGCCCCAGACGATCTGGCCGGGGGTGACGCGGGTGACACCGGGGCCGACTTCAACGACCTGCCCGACCTCTTCATAACCCATGGCGGGCATCGGGTACGTCCAGCTGGCTGCATCGAGTTGAAACAGGCGCGCGTCGGTGTCCCAGCGCTTGTTCAGAAACGGGTTAGACCCGTGAAAGGCGGTCATCTCCGTGCCGGCCGATATGCCGGAATACAGAGTCGCAATCCGCACTTCGCCATCGAGCAGTACCGGTGGGGTGTAATATTCGCATCCCATCTTGCCCAGGCTTTCTACGACAAGGTGATAGGCTGGATTTGGCGCGGACAGGGTGGCGCGTTCGTTCATTTCGAGTTTCCTATTTGACGGCCCCGGCGGTCAGTCCTTTGACGAACTGGCGCTGAAAGATCAGGTAGACGATGATGACAGGAATGGTGGACAGCGACACGCCGGCGGCGATCAGCCCGATGTCGCGGGTATAGGCCCCTTGAAAAAACATCAGGCCCAGTGGGATCGGGCGCCGCGCTTCGTCTTGCAGATACAGCAGCGGCATCAGGAACTCGTTCCAGGTGCGCATGAACTGGAACACGATCAGCGTCGATATGGCGGGCCGGGCCAGCGGCAGCATCACCGACCGGAAAATCCGGAACTCGCTGCAGCCATCGACGCGGGCGGCTTCAGTCAGTTCATGCGGCAGATCTTCGAAAAACGACTGCATCAGGAAAATGCCGAATGGCAGGCCGAAGGCAATGGAGGGAAGGATCACCGCCAGATAACTGCCGAGCAATCCCATCGCGAGAAGCTGGTAATAGAGCGGTATCATTACCGACTGGAACGGGATCGTGAGACCCAGAAGCATGGTGTAGAAGATCAGCATTCTCCCCCGAAAGCGAAATCGCGCAATGCCGTAGCCCGCAAGTGCTGACAGTACTACCACGCCGATCACGGTGGGGACCGTGATGATGACGGAGTTGATGAAGTAATTGCCGAAGCGGCCCTTGACCCATGCGTTTACGATATTGTCGAGGAATATCCCGGTCGGCAGCCCGAAGGGGCTCTGCATGACGTCTTTCACCGGGCGCAGCGCCGTAATCCACATGACGACGATGGGATAAAATGCAACGAATGCGAACAGGATCAGAACGGCATGGCGATACCAGGTCCGGTTACCGCGCGAGGTGAGGGGCGTCGTCATCTCGCACTCTCATCGCTGGTGCGCATTCGCATCGTGATCCAGGCGGCGACCAGCGACAGAATGGACATCACCATTGAAAGAGTCGCGCCATACCCATACTCGTTGCCGCGGAACGCAACCTCATAGGTATACGTCGCGATGACCTCGCTCGCGTTGTTCGGTCCGCCGCTGGTCATCACCCAGACCACGTCGAACACGTTAAAGCCGCCGATCACCGTATAAACGATGACCATGGTCAGGACGGGCCGAATCTGCGGGACGATGACGTGGCGGAAGCGCTGTCGCGCGTTCGCACCGTCGATCCGGGCTGCACCGACAAGTTCGGGATCGACTTTCTGCAGACCCGCGAACAGCACGACGATGCAGAATCCGAGGTAAGACCAGATCGCGGTCACAAGAACAGCATAAAGGGCGGTTTCGCTTTCACCAAGCCAGCCGATCGCAAAGTGGCCTAGGCCGACCGCGCGCAGGCCGGTATTTAACAGGCCGAACAGCGGGTTGTAGATCCAGCCCCAGATGATCCCAATCACCACCGGCGAGAGGACCACTGGCAAGAAATAGATCGTGCGGTAAGTCATCGACCCACGCGCGTTTGACCACAGCATCACAGCGATGATGAGGCCGATGAACACTGGCACCACTGTGCCGATCACGACCCAGATGACGTTATTGCCAAGCGCGGCCCACATCGCCGTATCGCCGGACAGACGCAGGTAATTCCCGGCTCCGGTAAAGACCGGTTGGCCAACCCCGTTCCATTCGGTGAAGCTGAGCCAGATGGTGGCGACGAACGGGACGCCAAAAAACACCAGATAGACCAGAAAGGCAGGCAAAACGAACCAGAAACCGGCGCGTTGCCTTGCTGCAATACGGGACGTAGCCATGACTACTCTTTCGCTTGAACGCGGCGATGGTTTCGACAATGGGCGGGCTACGCAGCCCGCCCTTCATGATACACTTACTGTGCCACGGATGCCTGCATCGCCGCCGCCTGTTCCGCAGCCGTGCGATCACCTGCCAACACCGCCTGGAACCCGTCCAGCATCGCAGTATTGAACGCCTCGGGCGTCAGCACGTCGATGTTGTAGCCCATCTGCATGGTGGACAAAGCCTCCATCGTCTGGGCTAGCAATGGCGAGACTTCAAGTGATGACGTGTCCACGTCATAGGGCGGGATCACCGACATCTGTTCGACCCAGAAGGCGGCATTCGCCGGGTCATACAGGAAGGTCAGGAACCGTTCCGCCGCTTCGACATTTACCGAGGCCGAGGTAATGAAATAGCCTGAACCAAGGCCGGCCGGGGGCAGCGTCGTGCCGCCTGCCGGAGCGGGAAGGAAGAACGAATTGGTCTGGAACGTCGTGTCCTTGAAGCCGCGGATCATCCAGCTTCCGGTCATTGTCATGCCGGCCATGCCCGATGAAAACAGGATATTCGCATCATCATAGGCAACGGCGTTGACCGAAGGGTTCAGGTAACCCGCCGCATTCATGTCGACGAACATTGCCTGAATGGCCGCGACGACTTCGGGCGCTTCCCAGGATTCGGTGCCCGCGATCATCGCTTCGAGCTTGTCTTGCGGGATGAAGTTGTTGGCATATAGGCTGAAGTTGTGGAAAGCCGGCCAGCCCGCTGCGTTGCCAAAGGCCACCGGAACCACGCCCGCCGTTTTCAGCGCCTCGCTGACTGTCAGAAACTCTTCGTAGGTCGTGGGCGCGGTCAGGCCCAGTTCGGCGAACAGATCGGCGTTGTAGTACACGGCCACAAACTCGAGCTGGTTGCCGACGCCATAAACCTTGCCGCCAAAGGTCGAGCGTTCCTTGGTCCAAGGATAGACCGCATCCAGCGCACCGCTGGCATAAAAATCGTCCAGCGGACGCAGCAGCCCCGCTTCGGCCAACACACCCGCGAAACCGGGACCGGTGTCGTAATAAACCACATCCGGTCCGGTGCCGGAATTCAGCGCCGTCTGGATTATGGCACGCATGTCATCGACCGACTGCACATCGCGCACGACATCAATATCGGGGTTTGCCGCCTCAAAGGCCCCGACCATCGCATCCATGCCTTCGGTCGTTTCGGTGAACGTGTCCCACACACGCAGTTCAACTTGCTGTGCCGATACACCGCTTGCCGCTAGGGCAAGTCCGCTTGCCGCAGCAAGCATTGAAAGTTTTCTCATCTCTCCTCCGTTCAGCGTTTGTTTTGGTTTTCTGAGGTGGCCGGTTCATAGCGACTCACCATGTGGCAACGTTACCATAGACCCGCCATAAAAGAGCTGTCAACAATCTTGCTTGGTAACGATGTTAGCGTGAAAGGTGGTTTTGGCCCTCAGGAGGGCGGCGCTGCGGTCGAGTTGCGCAGCACGAATGACGTACTAAGTCTCGCATTTGTGGGCACTTCGGGCATTCTGCCTTCGACCGCGTCAATGACCATGCGGGCGGCCGTCTGGCCAAGTTCATAGGCAGGTAAACTCACTGTCGTCAGTTGCGGGGTCAGGTAGCTGCCCAAAGTATCGTCAAACCCGATCACCGAGATGTCTTCGGGCACTCTCAAGCCCGTTTCGCGGATCGCCTGCAGTACCCCGGCGGCAATGATGTCGTTGGCGCACTGGATTGCGGTCGGGCGCCGCCCCGATGACAATAACCTTACCGCAGCATCATATCCCGGGCGCAGCGAATTCTCGGCGTCAAGCAGATAGCGGGAACCTGCAAGAAAATATTCCTCGCAGATTCCGCCAATCGACGCCATTGCATCGCGATAGGCACCGATGCGTTCCATTTCCACATAGCCTGCCAATTCCGCCGCAGGCAGACCTCCGACATAGGCAATACTACGGTGGCCCAGGGCGATCAGGTGTTGCATCGCCGAAGACGCGCCCGTGTAGTTATCGACCGTGATGCCAGGCACGTGAACGCTTTTGGGGCGCTCGACCTGCACGACGGGTACACCGCGCGCAAAGGCGAAATCCACGTTCTCGGCCACGACCGCCGTGGTGAAGATCAAGGCATCAGCGCGCCAGTTCAGAAAGGTGTCAATCCCGCGCCGCTCTGCTTCGGCCGCACCCTGAACATTGTAGGTGAGCGCCGTATAGCCCTGTGTCTTCGCCTCGTCTTCCACGCCGCGGGCCACCATCAGGTAGAAGGGGTTCGGGATCGTCGACCGCAGGAGATGCCCGATGACATAGCTGCGGCGCTGCTTGAGGCTGCGCGCCAGGGAATTCACCTGATAGCCGACCTGATCCATCGCGGAAACAACCGCGACGCGGGTTTCTTCGGCCACATAACCCTGTCCCTGAACGACGCGGGTCACTGTGCTGGTTCCGACACCGGCGATGCGTGCCACATCCTTGATCGTGGGTCGGCCCTTCATTCAAGCACCTCGACTGGCACGGACCTGAACAGGCCGCGCCTGCGTAGTTAGGCAATTCCGCTAACCACCTCAACCCCGCAATCTCGCTTTGGCTAACGTGCAAATTGGCAATTTCTGAGGAACGTCCTTGCCATTGTCTGCTAATTTTCACTGAGAAGTGACCCGGGTATGGCAGGAATTTCCATTGAGATTTGACCCATGTTTCAACTTTCCCTCTCGCTGCAACAGCAGAGGGAAATGGAGTAATAGACATTGCATTTTTGAGCGTGATCCGTCGCTGGGTGTTGCGGGATGATCTTTCGATACGTGAGATCGCGAGGCGCACCGGGCTTTCTCGGCACACTACTCGCAAATATCTGCGGCTCGGGCACGATTGACCGGCCACTCCCCGTTGCGGCTCGGCCGATCAAGCTGGACCCCTATGCGGTGAAGCCTTCCAGTTCGACTGGAGCGAGGACTGGGCCATCGTTGAAGGGGAACGCACCAAGCTGCAGGTGGCCATATCAACCTGTCGCACATTCGGGCCTTTCTGCTGCGGGCCTAAGCGCGCTGGCAAGGGCGGTGTGGCGTTGTGTGCGGCTGTGAGGGCCAATGCTGCCGCCCATGCGGCTGACTTTGCGTCAATAGTGGCTGATATCCATGCGTCGTGGCATGTGTCGCTGCGGGCAATCGCGGGCGAGTTGAATATGCGAGGGATGCTCACGCGGCGGGGTGGGAATTGAGGAGTGTCGAATGTGGGGAATCTGGTGCGGAGGGTGGGGTAATCCAAATCAGATCGTTCTAGTACGCGTGTCGGCCTGCGCGACGCATTTCTTCACCTCTATCCGGTTTATGAAGCGCTAACACTTCCCACGACGCAATTGGGTTTAACTGTTCCATCGCCAACGCCGCAAGACTGCCCGCAATCAACCAAACCTGACCTCAGGAAAAAGCGTTGGTCATCACGTGCAGTGCCGCCTTGGCAAGGGCAAGGATAATGCCAGACACCACAAACAGGGCAAAGGCTCCTGCCAGCGTGCCTGCGATTATCCAAACGCCGTCGCGTCCCAGAATGCCGAGGGCAATCAGTGAAATGGAAAATGCCGGCAGCATATTGCCGAAGGGTATGGGCAGGATGACTGCCAGCGACAGGACGAAACAAAGTACACCTAGGGCAACTTCGGCGGCCGGATAGGTCAGTAATGCCAAACGCGGACTGAGGAGCTTCTCGGCCTTTGCCAGCCACGGCGTGACGCGTTGCATGACCTTGGAAAAGGCAATGCGTTCAACCGACCTGCTGGATATAAACGCGGGCAACCACGGTTTACCCCCCAAAAGCATCTGTCCTGAGAGAAAGGCTAATGGCAATCCAAGCAAACCTGACGCTCCTGGGGGCATCGGGATGATGTTTGGAAGCGAAAAAATTAGCAGCAGCGCTCCGAAAGCGCGATCTTCAACTGCATGTACCAGGTCGGCGAAAGAAATTCTCTCGCGAGATGTATCTTCGGCGAGACGATGGAGAATTGCAGAGAGTTTTTCGCGAACCGGTGGACCACGCCGACGACGTTGGTTGAACATGCGGATCTTGTGTTTCAGTGCGACCGGTCGACGTCCCTTCGGAGCTTCGCCGTTGCTCGCCAAAGCCGCCGCCGCTTTCTTTCGTTTCGATAACTTTAGTCGCATTGGACAGGCACCGAGGGCCAAGAGGCACAATGTCTGGCCACCGCGAGCAAGTTCCGGAAACTGTGAAGCATACACGAGCTCTACTGTTGGACTTACACTTTTGCAACGGTACCGCCCAAATTTCGTGAGTCCGCGCCAGTTTGACGGCGATGAAAATTCATCACGGACGATAACGATCGAGGTAAGTCGGGAACGTTTCGCTTTGCCCGTCGTTGTAACCTCATAGAACTACCGGCCTGCTGGGGGGCAGGCCAATACACCGGTTTCGTTCTATCGTAAATTAACGAGTCGGGCCGGGGGAAACCCCGGCCCTGTTTTATCTATGTTGTGACTCCTGGTATGACCTTGGGCTTGCGCCAGTTGTGGCCGACATCCGCGCTGCGGGCCATGCGTCGCGCTGGGCGATTGCGGCAGAACTCAACAGCCGCGGGATGCTGACGCGGCTGGGTGGCAAATGGTCGGTGGCCAATGTGAGGAATCTGCTGGGGCGAGTGGATGGAGAATGTCCGGCAGTCTGCCAAAATACCAGTTGAACTTCATAGTTCCAGCAACCTTCCGCAGTCCCAATCGCGAACATTGCTTTGACGGAATTCATTTGCGTCATTTCTTTGGAAATTGCCATGCGCAGATTTCCTGACGAGCTGCCCTTGCCACGAAACCGCTTGGTGGGTTTCTTTATATTTTCGAAGAGTCCATATTGTCGACGATGTTTCGTGACCCTGAAGGCTTCTGGCCAGAAATGTTAAGGTGGGACGAATTGCGGAAACTGCGCGATTATTCCTTGGTGAAACTTGTCCAGCACGACAATCATTCTGTTGTTGGAGCAATTGATCCAGAAATCAGAACCTAAAAAAATACAATGAAGTCGGATTGAGTTAAATGTCAAACTCGGTATTCAGCCAGCAAGCTGCGTTGGCATCCTGCCACCCCTAACCAAAAGTGGCAGGCAGCAGGGTGTCGACCAGGGCAGTTGGTATCCGTCAATACTGGCGGCTGTCATATGCCCAGTGCAGCAATGCCTGGCGCTGCCGGGCCCGGCAGCGCCAGTCACCTTGCAAGCAATTGTTCTGTATCTGCGCTATATGACGGCGCATGGCTTTCCAGCGCAAAATTTGGCGATTGTCTTCCAAAATCAACCTGCGGCCAAAATAGTAACGGCAATACCATTGGAACCAGCCGCGAGGATCAACCGGGTTTATCCAACCGTTTCGGCGCCAAACCGAAAGGCTTTGGCTCGCCCCGACACCAAAATAGTTCAAGCTGTCGTCACGTTGGTTTGGTGACATAATTGCCTTGGTGAACCAATGGCTGGGAAATTCAGCTTCCGAATCCGTCATGTAGCGACCGCCGAAAATTCCCATCTCAAGCATTTCTTGAGGTGTCAGGTCGGGCGTGAACAACGGGGAAAATTTTTGCCCTTCTGGTTCAACAAGTTCATAGACGTAGCCTTGTTGCATCCGATCAAAAACAACAACAGAGCGACCAGTCATGCCATTACACTCTCGCTGAATAGACCGCGGGTTTCGGTGCTCTATACTAGAATATCAGCTCCCGCCGCAATCACTCCGCTACGCAATTAACCTAGGGTCAAGCAGTCGGCGGTGGTTGAGCCAGTCGAATTCATTGCGCTTGGCGATCTCCCTCAGGCTCGCTTTCCTATGCTTTGTCGCTCGACAGATACGTCAGTCGTCGTGGCGCTCCGGTGCAGAACTTGTCTCAAAGCGCATCCCTCCGCACGGGGGAGAACAATGCACCAACAAAAGATGGATTCAAACACCTAGCCGATGGGAGGTGTCGGCGCTGGCCTTGCGAATGAAATCGTAACGGCAACGCCTCTACCCGGGGCGGATTCGACAGATACATTTGCCGATGCATTGTGCTTTAGGGACTGGACAATGATCGCGCTGAGTCTGCCAGGCTGCGGCCAAATAGCGCCCTCTGGCAGCCCAACGCCGTCATCTGCAACCGTGATGTGGCAGCCATCGTCATCAATCAAACTGTGTAGCTTGATAATTCCGCCTTCGCGCCCCGTGAATGCGTGCTTGAGGGAATTAGTCATCACCTCATTCACGACGAGGCCAGCTGGCATCGCAACATTGATGGAGACTGGCCAAGTGTCGATTTTGGTGTCGAGACGAATGCCCTCGGCGGCGTGTGCTTGCATGACAGCTGCCGCGATTTGTCCGAGATAGGCGCCGAGGTCGACGTTGTCATCGGCCTTGTCGGGTGAGAGTGCATCGTACAGGACGGCGAGTGCATTGATTCTGCCAGCAAGTCGGGCGAAACTTTCGCTGCTGTCATCGCTTGGCAGGTTACGGGCCTCCATGCGGATCAAGGCTGTGATCATCTGCAGGTTATTTTTGACCCGATGCTGCAGTTCCTTGAGCTGAACGTCCTTGTTATGCAGGGCCACTGCCTCGGCGTTTCGGTGATCAGCCGATTCAGGTGCGCAACCCATGGCGACTAAGCGGTAAATCGGCTGGCCCACTTCATCCTCGATCGTATTCGACCAGACGTCGACGTCGATGGCGCCAGCCTCGCGGTTGATCGTGAACACACCGATATATTCGGAGTCGTCCTTGACGGCGTCGCGCAGCAATCGTTCATCGCCGTCGGCCGAGGCAATACCTGGCAATGCTCGCCAGCTTTTTCCTTCGATTTCCAATGCTGTCCGGCCCGTAAGTCGCTGAAATTCCAGATTGGCATATGTAACAATTTCTGATGGTTGAAGTTCAGACACCGCAACTGCAACCGGTATGTGGTCGAGGAACTGTTTGAAGCGATCGCCCTCGAGAGCATCGACCAAGGCCGCCGGGTCGATCAAGGAGTCAGCGCGCTCTTTAGTGTGATTCGACATTCGATTTCCAGTAAGACGTGGGCCACGGTGCGTGCTTACGATACAGCAGGCCACCTATAGAATTGCAACCACCTTTTGGTGAAGTTGGCAACGGCCGAATGGCACTTGCAGCCAGAGCCGACACCCGCCTCCAGACGGTCTTTAGTATGAACCGACATTTCCTTAGTGGGGTGTCGGCCCTGCGCTGTTGACGTTGTTTGAGCACGCATCAAGCTCCCCGCAAAGAGTGGGCTACGGTTTCGGGGTATGAAGTGCCGGTCTTGCGCGCCTAGGGGCATTGGTACGCACATCGAAGCGGCTCGCGACTTTTTGAGGGACCTTTCGGGCTATCTTATCTTGCGTTCCTTCCCGTTTTGCCAAAGGTGATCGGCAACGCCGACAAACTGGAAAGCGGTCGTTGGCTCAACAACCGAGCAGAGAATTCGCTTCGCGGGCCTATTCTCCACATCAACGATTTCGTAGACGTGAACGGGCGGTGCTGCGCTTCCGCCGGATGCGATCTCTCCAGACAGGGCGCGCAGCCATCGGTCACCCCTTTGCGTGAGTCATATCGGGTTACAACGCCGCCCAACTGTTCCAGATCCGGGCCGGACCGAACAAATGTCGCTATGCGCGAAACCCAGTAAGATCAGAAAAGTTGGCCTTGCGGCGACGGTGCAATGACCCAGCTGGTTCCGCGCATGCAAGACCTTCCTTGACGTCATACGTCAACCTGATTTTAGACGGAGAAGGTTCGACCGCGGTCTCGTCCGCTTCGCCATATCGACTCACCAAACATTCTCTCCGATTGCGGATGTGTTCATATTCCCTAAGAACCGCGGTATTTTGGCGGTGTATCTGTTGACCAAGCTTCGGTCAAAGTGCCGAAATCCGCTCTCTGATCGCCAATGTTCTCCGAAGCTCAGTACTGAACGCATTTTAGTGCGGCTGAAAAAGTTGTTAAGTTTGAATAGGTTACGCAAGTGGCGAGTTCTGCGATTTTGCTGCAGTAACTGGTCTTCGAACGGAACTGGCGTCGAAATTGCTGCCGTCCGGCGATTTCGCTGTTGCGCGACCGGGCAGCGCAAGATCGCTATCAAAACTGCCAGCCTTGATTGCAATGCAATCAAAGCCTAAGGTCGGACAAAGTTGCTAAAAAGAGGACTTTCAATGGCCAGCATCACGATTCGAAATCTCGATGACACTCTGAAACACAGGTTACGCATCCGCGCCGCAGAACACGGCCGATCAATGGAGGAGGAAGTCCGCGAAATTCTCCGCGAAACTGTTGGACGTCCTTCTGCAATTCATGACCTCGGCCAGGCAATCCACACGCGTTTCAAATCTTTTGGCGGCGTCGATCTGGTAACTAGCGTTCGCACCGAAGTGCGCAAACTGACAAATATTGATTGATCCATGATCATCGTTGATACCAATGTCGTTTCCGAACTAATGCGCGCGGCACCTGAGCCAAGTGTCCTGCGTTGGTTCGCGGAAAACGACGGTGGTGACCTTTTTCTGACTGCGGTCAGCGAGGCGGAACTTCGAACCGGGGCCGGCATTCTTGCTGTTGGCAGAAGGCGGGACCAGCTGGTGCGCGCCATCGATGCCATGATTGACGAGGATTTCGCCGGTCGGGTACTGCCGTTCGATAGTCCAACTGCCCGCCATTATGCCGAAATTGCGGTGACCTGGAGATCGGCAGGTAGGCCGATCAGTGATGCCGACTGCCAGATTGCCGCGATAACACGCATGTGGAACGCGGCTCTGGCTACGCGCAATATCCGCGATTTTGAGGGCTGTGGAATTGTACTGGTCAATCCTTGGGATATGCCATGAACGCGGTCGAGATCGAACAGGCCATTTCGGACCTAGCAGAACGGCCTTTTGATGCCGCGAATTTCCCGTATGCCTTCCTTGAGGCTTTCGGAAACAAGGAAACCACGCTCAAGCGGTTGCGCAGTGGTACATCGAACAAATCCGATCTTGGTGGCCTGCTTCAGGCCAACAACATCCATATCGCTACGTGCCCAGCAGGGGCAGTGCCGCAGACACTCACTGCGTTGCGCGACAGCCCTGCCACGTCACGCGCCAAGGCCAAATTCATCCTTGCCACCGACGGTAGCGATTTCGAGGCGGAGGATTTAACCAGCGGCGAAACAATTGCTTGCTCCTACAAGGACTTCCCCAACCATTTCGGCTTTTTCCTGCCCCTCGCGGGCATCACCACTGTCAAGCAAATCCGCGAAAGTTCGTTTGATATTCGGGCCACCGCGCGGCTGAACAAGCTCTATGTCAAGCTGTTGGAGGACAACCCCGATTGGGGCACCTCCGCCCGTCGCCCGGATATGAACCACTTCATGGCGCGGCTGATCTTTTGCTTTTTCGCCGAGGACACCGACATTTTCAACGGCACGGGGCTGTTCACCGCCACCTCGACCAGATGAGCGCGCGGGACAGTGCCAACACCGATGCGGTGATCGGTGAAATCTTTCGGGCGATGAATACCAAGATTGCTGATCGTGCCACGGTCAAGCTGCCGAACTGGGCCAACACGTTTCCCTATGTCAACGGCGGCCTGTTTTCCGGCAGCACGGCGGCACCGCGCTTTACTAGGATCGCGCGGTCTTACCTGCTGCATATCGGGTCGCTGGACTGGAAAAAGATCAACCCGGATATCTTCGGCTCGATGATTCAGGCGGTGGCGGATGATGCGGAACGCTCGGTTCTGGGCATGCACTACACCTCGGTGCCGAACATCCTGAAGGTGCTGAACCCGCTGTTCCTCGATGACCTGCGCGCACAGTTGGAGGAGGCGGGCGACAATGCACGCAAGCTGCTCAACTTGCGGGCGCGTATGGCGAAAATCCGGGTGTTTGACCCGGCCTGCGGGTCGGGAAACTTTCTGGTGATCGCCTATAAGGAAATGCGCGGGATTGAGGCGGTGATCAATGCGCGGCGGGGCCAGGCGCACCGCCGGTCCGACATTCCGTTGACCAACTTTCGCGGCATCGAGTTGCGGGATTTTTCGTGCGAGATTGCCCGTCTGGCGCTGATCATCGCCGAATACCAATGCGACGTGACTTATCGCGGGCAAAAGGATGCGCTGGCCGAGTTTCTGCCGCTGAATGCGCAGAACTGGATCACCTGCGGCAACGCGCTGCGGCTGGACTGGTTGAGCATTTGCCCGCCGACCGGGACGGGGGTGAAGTTTCAGGCCGATGACCTGTTCCACACGCCGCTGGATCAGGCGCAGATTAAATTCGAGAATGCGGGGGGTGAAACTTACATTTGTGGCAACCCGCCGTATTTGGGGTCAACTTGGCAAACGACCGAACAGAAAGAGGATTTGGGTCGGATATTTGAGGGCCGCACCAAGACATGGAAGTCACTGGACTATGTTGCGGGCTGGTTCATGAAAGCTGCCGACTACAGCACCCATACCAAGGCTGTCGCCGCCTTTGTGTCCACCAATTCGATCTGTCAGGGCCAGCAAGTGCCATTCCGATGGCCACTGATCTTTCAGACTGGGCACCAGATTGCCTTCGCCCACACCAGTTTCAAATGGGCGAATTTGGCGCGCCACAACGCGGGAGTGACGGTGGTGATTGTCGGTATTTCAAACCATGCCGCAAAAATGCGCCGTCTGTTTTCCCTCGCCGACGACGGCAGTTCTGTCGTGAAGGAAGCAGATAACATCAATGCGTACCTCGTTTCTGGTGCTGACGTAATCGTCGAAAAGGCAGTGGTTCCGCTGACTGAGTTGAATGAGATGGATTTTGGAAACAAGGCGGACGATGGTGGTCATCTCACAATATCGTCCGCTGAGCTTGAAGTCATGGCGCTCGATGCGTCGGTTCGAAACAAGTTCATCAGGCAGTTTCTCGGCTCCAAAGAATTCATAAATGGGGAAACGCGATATTGCATTTGGGTCAAGGATGAAGACCTTCCGGACGCTCGAAGAATCATTCCGATAAACAATCAGATTGAAAAGGTTCGTGCAGCAAGGCTCAAAAGCAAAGATGCATATGCGCAGAGTCTTGCGAAACGGTCCCATCAGTTTAAAACACCGCGTTTGGCCTTAAAGTGTGTGATTGTCACCCCGAGGGGCAGTTCAGAAAACCGGCCCTTTTGGCCTGTAGGTCTGCTAAGTAACTACGCAGTAATCGGCGATAGGAATTTCGCCCTTTACGACGCCCCGCTGTGGAGTATGGCCCTCATCGCCTCGCGCCTGCACTGGGTCTGGATCGGCACCGTCTGCGTGCGGATGCGGACGGATTTCAGCTACTCCAACACCCTCGGCTGGAACACCTTCCCCGTTCCCACCCTCACCGAAAAGAACAAGGCCGACCTGACTGCCTGCGCCGAAGCCATCCTCCTCGCCCGCGAGGCGCATTTCCCTGCCACCATCGCCGACCTCTACGACCCCGAAAAGATGCCCGAGAACCTCCGCGTCGCCCACGACCGCAACGACGAAACCATTGAACGCATCTACATCGGCCGCCGCTTCAGGAACGACACCGAACGTCTGGAAAAGCTGTTCGAGATGTACACCAAGATAACCAGCAAAATTGCCAAGCCATTGCATCTGCCAGCCTGAACGGTTTCTGACATATGAGATTTTATATGTCAGAAAACGCTGACGTTTCTGAACTTACACCTTTTCTTACGCGCGAATCTGAAATAAGAAAATCGTAATTGCAGAAACCCGGGCGCTTTTTAAAATATGGACATAAACAGCTATAAAGCAGGGCGCTACGAAGCCCAGTACGAATACAGCAGCTTCCTTCCCCAGCCGATCCATCACGAATGGATAATTTCAGACCCTGCCGTTTTGCAGCTTAACAGCAAGGCAGACAGGGCGTTGGGAGAGTTGAACGCCTTTGCGCAACTTATACCCGATATCGAATTTTTCATCGCCATGTATGTGGCGAAAGAGGCGACACAATCCAGCCGGATCGAGGGAACACAGACAAGCGTCGAAGATGCCTTCAAGGCTGCCGACGACCTTTCACCGGAAGAGCGCGACGATTGGGCCGAAGTCCAAAATTATATTGCGGCGATCAACTTTGCTATCGACAGCCTTGAGCGGTTACCCCTGTCCAATCGGCTGTTGCGAGAGACGCACGCCATTCTTCTGCAAGGTGTCCGAGGTGAAACGAAACGTCCGGGCGAATTTCGTGTCAGTCAAAACTGGATCGGGGTTAGTCTGAAAAATGCCGTCTTTATACCGCCCCATCATGATCACGTCGTTGAGTTGATGAGCGATCTGGAAAAATTTCTGCACGACGAAAAAGTCATGCTTCCGCCGTTGATCAAAATCGCCATTGCTCACTACCAGTTCGAAACCGTTCACCCTTTTCTGGACGGCAACGGAAGACTGGGGCGATTGATGATTTCGCTTTTTTTGGCTTCCGAAAAGTTGCTTATAAGGCCCGCGCTGTATCTTTCTGACTATTTTGAAAGGAACAAGACGGCCTATGTTGATAACCTGATGGCAGTTCGTCAGGCTAACCATATGCGCGATTGGCTGATTTTCTTCCTTCATGGTGTAGAAGAGACGGCGCGAGAGTCCGCGAATGTGTTTCGAGCAATCCTCGCAATCAAGGAGCGGATTGAACGCGAAATTCTGCCACGCTTTAGCCATAGGCGTCAGGACAATGCACAGAAACTGATACGATACCTATATGCTCGACCCGTGATCGACATTAAGGCTATCGCTGTACACCTGAATACCACAACAAACACCGCGACAGCATTGATCAGGGACTTGGTCAACAACGGGGTTCTGGAAGAGGTAACAGGTCAACGCCGAAATCGTCTATTTGTGTTCCAGCAATATATTGCTCTGTTCCGGAACCAACCTGCATGAAGATCTCTGTTCCCGCTATTTCCGTCAGCTATTCCCGCAAAGGCAATTCGACCAAACCCAACGAGTTGGGCATGCGCACCATGCAGGAACGCGCCTATGGCAAGCGGGGCGAGCAATACCTGCTGATCAAATCACCTCCCGCCTCGGGCAAAAGCCGGGCGCTGATGTTCATCGCGCTCGACAAGCTGCACAATCAGGGGGTCAAGCAGGCGATCATCACCGTACCGGAAAAATCGATCGGATCAAGCTTTGCCGACGAACCGCTTTCGGATTTCGGCTTTTGGGCGGATTGGGTGGTGGAGCCGAAATGGAACCTGTGCAACGCCCCGGGGGATGGCAGCAAGGCCGAGCAGGTGGCGGCGTTTCTGGCCAGTGACTGCAGAGTACCGGTCTGCCCGCACGCCACTTTTCGCAATGCTGTGGAGAAATACGGGATTGCGGCGCTCGATGATCGGTTGATTGCTGTCGATGAGTTTCACCACGTTTCCGCCAACCCCGACAACCGGCTGGGTCAGCACCTCGGCCAGCTTATTGCGCGGGACAAGGCGCATGTGGTGGCGATGACCGGGTCGTATTTCCGGGGCGATGCCGAGGCGGTGCTGCACCCCAAGGATGAGGCAAAGTTCGACACCGTCACCTACACTTATTACGAGCAGCTGAATGGCTACAAATATCTGAAATCGCTGGATATCGGTTATTATTTCTATTCAGGTTCCTATGCCGACAGCATTCTCTCCGTGCTTGATGCGGATGAAAGGACCATCGTGCATATCCCCAATGTGAACTCCCGCGAAAGCACGAAAGTCAAGCACCGCGAGGTGGAACATATTCTGGACGCGCTGGGCGACTGGCAAGGCACCGACCCGCAGACTGGCTTTCAACTGGTAAAGCGGGCGGATGGGCGCGTGTTGCGCATTGCCGATCTGGTCGATGACGAACCGGCCAAGCGCGACCGCGTGTCTTCGGCGCTGAAAGACCCCGCGCAGAAGATGAACCGCGACCACGTTGACATCATCATCGCCCTTGGGATGGCCAAGGAAGGCTTTGACTGGATTTGGTGCGAACATGCGCTGACCGTCGGCTATAGGGCCAGCCTGACCGAGATCGTGCAGATTATTGGCCGCGCGACGCGCGACGCCGAGGGCAAGGTCCGCGCCCGCTTCACCAATCTGATCGCCGAGCCGGATGCCTCGGAAGGCGCGGTGAAAGAGGCTGTGAACGACACGCTGAAGGCCATCGCGGCAAGCCTGCTGATTGAGCAAGAGCTGGTGCCGCGATCTGAGTACAAGGCGAAGACGCCTGCCAGCGGGCCGGTGGATGGGTTTGATTATGGTGAGGGCGGCTATGACCCGACGAAGTGCAATGTTGGTTTCGATGAGGAAAGCTGGAAATTCCTGATCGAGATCAAGGGACTGGTTGAACCGAA
>JANMOK010000239.1:0-2976 GCA_031369165.1 Paracoccaceae bacterium | reverse complement strand
GTCGCCAAAACGGGCGAAATTGCGCACGCCGGCAATCAGGAAGAACGCGCCAAAGATGATGCGGCCAAGGATGATCAGGGTGGTGGACATCAAAAACTCCAGTGCACGACACCAAGGGGGAAAGTCCATCTTTAGCGGTGTCCGATTGCGTTAAGCAGGTCAAGCGCGACAAAGCACATTGCGCTGTGGCCGCAATCTTATTATTTTGGCACGTGGTCAAGTTGGCGTTGCAGTCTTTTCGGATTTTGGGAGGATACAAATTCCGCCGCTTGCCATGACCGCGTTTTCGCTTAGGGAGGGTTGAATGGCTTTCGTTCCAATCAGAACCTTATGCAAAAGTTTTCTTTCACCGTTGGTTGTCATAGCAATTGCAATCAATTGTGCGGTTGCCCAAGAGCGTGTCGCGCTGGTCATCGGCAATTCCAATTATCAACATGCGCAACTGCTGGCGAATCCGAAAAATGACGCGGAATTGATGGCCCGGACCCTGGATAGCGCCGATTTCAGCGTCACTCTGTTGATTGACGCTGATTACGCAACTTTGAAGCGGTCGCTGGTGGAGTTCGGTCGACTGCTGCGCGGTGCAGATGCCGAAGCGGGCCTGTTCTATTATGCCGGGCACGGACTGCAATTGAATGGAGAGAATTTTCTGGTGCCGGTCAATGCCAACATCACCAATCAAGATGAAGTCGAACTGGAAGCAATCAAGGTCAACGACTTTTTGAGCGTAATGAATTCGTCACGGGCGGGTGTGAATATCATCATCCTTGATGCCTGCCGGAACAATCCGTTTGCCGCTTCCGGGCGCAGCATTTCGCGCGGTTTGGCCCCAGTTGACGCACCTAAGGGTACTTACATCGCCTATGCCACGGCTCCCGGCGACGTGGCGCTAGATGGCGACCAGGCCAACAGTCCCTATACGCTTGCGCTCAGCCAAGCATTGTCGCAACCGGGCGTTCCCATTGAGCGCGTATTCAAGAACGCGCGGGCAATGGTGCTTGAAGCGACCGAGGATCAGCAGGTTCCTTGGGAGACCAGCTCGATTACCGGCGAATTTTATTTTCACCCCGCGACCGTGTCCGAAGAACAGCCAACCGCGGAAAATGCCGATCAGTCCAGCGACGCGCCCGATGTTGATTCGGCAACAACCACAAATGTTCTTGTCGATCCTGCTGAGTCGTTGTTGGCCGGCGCAGAGGTGCAGACGCCGGAAAGCACCACGACCAACATTACGGTTCGCAGAGCGGAAGATGTCAGTGCACCAACGTGGCCGGACGAAGTTTGCGATCCATTGGATAATGACGAATTCAGCGGCGAGATCTGTGCTTCGACGACACATGAATCGCGCGGTGACATCTCTTTCCGACCAGAAAATCTGTTTGACGATGACCACGACACGGCTTGGGTGGAAGGAGCCGAGGGTGATGGCATTTATGAGACCGTCGTCATCCGCTTTGAGGTTCCCTACGAGATTTACAGCGTCGATTTCCTCAACGGCTTTACCAAGAGCGACGGGATCTATGCTGCAAACGGACGGGTGCGAGACATTGAAATCCGCGATTCGCTTGGCCGCGTGTTATTTGCCGAACTCGAAGATTCTGGCGACTGGCAATCGGTCGAAATGGACGAGCAGCGCCGTGTCGCCTGGATTTCGATCGAGATAGAGTCAGTTTATCCCGGCGATACCTATCAAAACACGGCGCTCAGCGAATTATGGATTAACTGAATAAGTTCCCGTCACCCTGCGTTTGGTGCTACCGGGCACAAACTTGATAGCGCTGACCCAGCCAGCACAATGCGTGCCCGCTGTTTGCCGTCGTCGGCAAAAATGTGCCAGCCCATTCCCAACGCTAACAAAGCCCACACCTTGGCTCAGGGATGATGATGGGCGCAGACTTTGAAGGGACAGTTGATTTCTGCTGGTCGAGAGAGAGATCGTTGATAAGACTTAACATAAACCTGAAGGATTGTTGAGCTGAGGTTATACGTCCAACGGCTGCCATATCTCGATGGGATTGCCTTCCGGGTCTTCGCAATGGGCGAAAATGCCATACTGCTCATCCGGCAGGCGTTTGACGTTGGTGCCGACGGCCTCAAGCCCTTTGATGATCTCGTCGATGCCTTCGACGCGCAGGTTGATCATGAATTGGCTTCTGGCAGGAAAGTAGTCGCTGTCAGCTTTGAAAGGCGCGAACACGGTCATGCCCGCTTCGGTCTGCCAGGGCATCCCATCGGATATCGCAATGCCGAAATGCTTGAGATACCACGCGCCCAAAGCCGTCGGGTCTTTGGTGCGGAAGAAGAAGCCACCGATGCCGGTTGCGCGTCCCGTCACTCCGCCGCCCTTGCCATTGGATTGTTCGGGTGCGTGGTCCAATTGGCATAGTGTTTTTGCACGACTTTGCCAGTGCGCGGGTCGGTGGTGCCGGGTTGCAAGGCCACCATGTCGATGCAGCTCTCCACCGGGCAGACGTCGATGCACAGGTTGCAGGCGACGCATTCTTCGTCGATCACCTCAAACACCCGGCCCGGTTTCATGGCGATGGCTTGGTGCGAGGTGTCTTCGCAGGCGGCGTAGCAGCGGCCACAGCCGATGCAGAGATCGGGGTTAATGCGGGCTTTGGCAACGTAGTTGAGGTTAAGGTGTGACCAATCGGAACAGTTCGGGATGGCACGGCCAACGACCGATGCGACCGAGGCGTGGCCCTTTTCGTCCATCCATTGGCCAAGGCCGGAGATCATTTCCTGCACAATCTTGAAACCATAGGTCATGGCGGCGGTGCAGACCTGCACGTTTCCGGCACCCAAAGCGATGAATTCTGCAGCGTCTTTCCACGTTGTGATGCCGCCGATGCCGGAGATCGGCAGTTTGGCGGTAACTTGATTGCGGGCAATTTCGGCGACCATGTTCAGCGCGATGGGCTTCACCGCCGGGCCGCAATAGCCGCCGTGGGCGCCCTTGCCGTCGATGGTCGG
>JANMOK010000178.1:0-9344 GCA_031369165.1 Paracoccaceae bacterium | reverse complement strand
GCGGCCTCGCCCGCCGACAACGTGCGGAATGAATAAACAGCATCGGCCAAGGCCTCCGCCGTGGCTTGTTCGGCAGCGGCAGAAACGCCGGTAAGCCGGATGATTTGACCCTGAAATCGAATGGCGGTCAGCTGAACCATGATCTCGCCGCGCCTGACGCGGGCAGGAACCGAAACTGTGGCGGCTTCCAGGCCATTGACTGTGATCGCCTGCACCTCCCCGGGTTGGCCGATGCGCACGTCATTGGCCAGTCCCGGCAGCCAGGTGCGATTGATGAAGCGGCGCAGGTTCTGACCATCGTCGCGACCGCCATCCAATTTGAATGTTGCACGATTGGGCCCTTCGGCCAAAACGGCCTGTGCCGAATTTGTGATGACAAACCCTTTGGGCACCGTGAAGGTAAAGCGCATTTCCGGGTGGCTGAAACTGCGCGCGCGCACAAATCCCTGGGCTGATGAATCGCCAAAAACCATTCCGGAAATTGCCGCCAAATAGGCCTGCTCATTTCGCGGCGCATTTGTATCGACGTCCAGGCCCTGTTTGCGTGCTTCGCGGATCGCAGCGCGGACGCGGTCGGCGGTGGCGGGGTGCGACGCAAAGAAACTGACCTGATTTGGGTTGTATTGACGACCGCGCAGCTTTGCTTCCAATTCGGTTGAGGCCAGCAGATGATCCAAAAAATCGGCTTGCGCGTTGGGGTCATAACCAGCAGCGGCAATCAGCCTAATGCCCAGCTTGTCTGCCTCGTATTCCTGCGTCTGACTGTTTTGCGCAACATAGCCCATTGCCAGTTTCGCGCCCATCTGAATGCCATCTTTCAGCCCCTCGCGCCCGTTGGCCAGGCCTCCGATAACCGCGCCCAGCAAAACGCCAATGCCCGCCCGATTGCCCGTCGAATCGCGCTGCGCCCCGTGGTGGGCTGTCACATGGCCGATTTCATGGCCGATTACCGCCGCTAATTCTGCCTCGTCGTTGGCCAAGGCCAGCAGCCCGCGGGTGAGATAGATATAGCCTCCCGGCGTGGCAAAGGCGTTGACGATGGGCGTATCCAGGATGCTGAACGTCCATTGCGCATCGGCTTGGCTGGAATAGGACGCAAGCTTTTGCCCCAGCTGATCAACATAGCGCGTTAGCTCTGCATCGACGATAACGCCGCCGGTTTGCGCCAAAATCTGCGGATAGGTCTGGTCGCCTTGCGCATCTTCCGCAGCGGTGCGGGACTGGGCAAAACCTGTGGCGGGGGCAAGCACTGCCACCACCATCAGTGCCGAAATTGTTGCGCGCAGCCCGAACATCGCCATCCCTTCCCGTCAATGTCTGGAAAATGGCGTCTGTGCGCTTTCGATGCAAGGTCTTGTGGAGGCTTGATTGACCGTCATGTTCCCGACCACTAAAAGGTCTTCCGTGAGACTCCGTAGCTCAGGGGATAGAGCGGCCGCCTCCTAAGCGGCAGGTCGATGGTTCGAATCCATCCGGGGTCGCCAAGGGCTATCGATTTGGCCCGGACAGTGGCAATAGTTTTGGTCCGGGCCCCGAAAGCTGTTCCACGCGCATGTCACTGCGCTTGATTGGAAGCGGTCAGCGATGGGTTGGTCTGCATGAATTTGCCCAACAACTGCACCGTTCTCTTGAGCCAGTCGATGCTGCGGCCCGAAGTTTCGACTGTTGGCTGGTCAGGCGCATCGGCAGTGGCTTGCGCAAAATCCGCGTCAAGGGACGAACGGGCGATTTGGTGCATCGGATTGAGGTTGCCTTGGCTCAGTGAGGTGATGGACAGGGCGGTAAACATTTTCTGGCTCCTTGGTTTGCCGGTGTGGCGTCTCTGGAGCAAGTTGTGACTGAAGCGGTGTTTTGGGTCGTGGTCGGGCCGGTTAAAAGTTCCTAAGAGTTACAAAGTGGTGTGAAAGACCACTCCGGCATTTTGTCTGGAAGCGGCCCTAAAGAATTGCCTCCGCCAGCCCCAGCTGCTTTTCGCAATACCCCTCGCTATTGCGTCAACGATTGTCTGGCGAACTTTATGACAAAAGCGGCGTTCCTTATTCGCCAGCCGCGAATTTGCGCAACAAGTCTTTGATCAGAGGGTCGCTGCTTACGTCAAAGGGCATTTTGCCCTTGTTGTCAGCGATGTTTGGATCGGCACCGTTCGCCAGCAGGAATTCCACCACATCGAGGCGGTTGTCGATTGCTGCGCCCCAAAGGAGTGTCTCGCCGGTTAGGGCGTTCCGGGCGTCGACATTGATGCCAATTGAAAGCATCGCCTTGACAATGCCAAGGTGACCACTCATCGCCGCGGTGTACGCGGGCGTGTCGCGGTAATAGGTCGCTTCTTCGGCGAGGGGATCAGCACCGGCCTGCAGCAACATCGCAGCGACTTCGGTTTGGCCATATGTAGCTGCCATCATTAATGGGGTACGGCCTATCATATCGCGACTGTCCACTGCCGCGCCACGCTCGAGCAGAAGGGTGGCAACTGCCGTTGAGTTCCACACGGCAGCAATGTGCAATGGATGCGCTTTCCGCAGTGTCCTGCTCGCTTCTGCATCGACGTCGGCCCCGGCCGTGATCAACAGAAGTGCAATGTCCGCAGAGTCTTGAGCCGCCGCGATGTGTAAAGGAGTGCCGAGGGACTGATCAATTTCAGTGAAATCCGCACCCGATGTAAGGGCGGCTTGAACGCGCATGACGTCATTGGCCTTGATCGCATCGACCAAGTCTGACGCGTTGGCTGCGACCGCGCCCAACCAAGCGAGGACAAGCGTATGAATGAAAATATTTCGGCTGACCATCTTTGCCGCCTCTCGAACCCCTTCGACAGCTGCATCAGACCTATTCAACGGGGTCGAATATGGCGGAATCCGTACGGAATTGCAACAAAATGCAGGATGAAACGGCGTGCGGCGCTATTCCGGCATCCCGGCCATGCGCAGGCCGTCGATCATGACGGTGGTGCGCTTGGGGTCTTTGGTATGGTGAGCAATTTTGCCAAGGCTGGACCCCGGCTCTAACGCCAGAACGGCTGCCAACGCGTGCCTTGCCTCGTCCAACCGGCCAAGATGGGCATAGGCGGCAATCAACACCCAATGCGTCACGGCAAAGTTTGGCTGTTCCGCCAAAGCCTTGGCCGCCCAAGGCAGCGCCTCTTCGAACTTGCCCAGACACAAAAGCACGTGTGCCACACCCGTCATAGCGCCATACGTGGCACCGGGACTGACGCGGATGATGCGATGAAACAAGTCCATCGCCGCGTCCAGTTCGCCGCCCCACATATGGCCGACGGCGACTTGAAACATGACAAAGACGTCGTTGGGGTTAACCTCCAGGGCCCGACGCAGGATCAGCAAACCCTGATCGTACTCGTTGCCCATCGCCTGCATAACGATGCCGCAATGGGCCAGAACAAGGGCGTCGTCACGCGTGATCTCCAACGCCGCGCGGGCCAGTTCCATTGCCCGTACGCGATCATCGGCACTGGCTGGTTCCCAACCTGTCGTTACCCGACTTTCATAGCCATTGGCAGCCGCTGCCAAAGCCAGTGCATAACCCGGCTCCAGTGCAATCGCCTGTTCCAGCAGTGCCAGACCGGCACGATTGTCAGCGTCCCCGTTGTTGATCAGCTTGCGCGAGCCCCGAAGATAATAATCATAGGCAACCAGACTTTCCGGACGCTTGCGCCACGACCGCTCGATCTCGGCGGTCTGAATTTTCGGCTCGACCAGGGCCACGACACTGGCGGTGATGCGGTCTTGCATGTCGAAAATGTCTTCCGTCGGCCCGTCGAAATTCTGCGCCCACAGATGTGCTCCGCTTGCCCCATCGACAAGTTGGGCGGTGATCCGCAGCCGGTTGCCTGCCCGGCGCACGCTGCCCTCAACCAAATATGCGGCACCAAGCTGTAGCGCGATTTCGCGGGCATCGATGGCGCGGCCTTTGTAGGCAAAGGTGGAGTTTCGGGCGATGACGGCGAAAGCTTTGAAGCGGGAAAGGGCGGTGATGATGTCTTCGACAATGCCGTCGGCGAAATAGTCTTGCTCAATGTCACCACTGAGGTTGAGAAAAGGCAAAACAGCAACCGTGGGAAGGGTGGATTCGTCTTGAACCTTTGCCGGTTGTTCACGCAGCAACCGATACCCCAACCGTGGCACCGTCACGATCCAGTCTTGTCCGTCAGGGCGGGTGCCGAGCGCCTTGCGCAGGGCGGCGATTTGCACGGTCAGATTGCCTTCCTCGACCACCATGCCGGGCCAAGCGGTTTCGAGCAGGGCGGATTTGGGGACGGGTTGTTGATCGGCGTCGATCAGGGTTTGCAACAGCGCGGCGGCGCGCTGGCCAAGACGGATGTCGGTGCCATTGCCGCCCAGCATGCCGCTGGCGGGGTCGAAGGTGAGGGGGCCGAAGGCGATGATTGAACCGGTCATTCGGGCAATCCCGCCAGACGCAATCCCACCAGAATGGCGGCGCAGCGGCTTGGGTCCATCTGGGGCTGACCGGCCCAGATGCTGGCAATGGTAACGCCGGGGGCGAGTTTGCGGAACTGGCCAAGAAACTTTTGCGCTTCGTCCATCCGGCCAAGCTGGGCATTGGCCGCGATCAGCATCCAATAGGTGCATTGGAAATTCGGCCTCATCGGCAGGGAGCGGGCGGACCAGACGAGGGCTTCAGGGTAGTCGCCGAGGACCATCTGACAATGTGCAATTCCGGTCAGGGAAATATGTGTTTCCGGATCGCGGGGACTGAGCCTGATCGCCCGATGGAAAAAGGCCAACGAGTCCGCGATATTGCCGCAATGCAGATGTGCGATGCCCGCCCGGCTGACCACCAGCAAATCATTGGGATTGGCTTCGACGGCCGAGACAATGGCCGCCATCGCCAAGTCATAGTCCTTGCCGGTATGCAACAGGCCCATGCTGCAATGGGCGATCACGGTCGCATCACCTGCCGCAAGCTCAAGGCCTCGACGCGCCAACTCGGCGCATTTCTGCCTGTCGTCGGGCCTGACTGTCGAATAGGCCACAATATTTCGTTGGCTAATCGCATAAGAGGCAAGGGCCAAAAATATTGGGTTGTCTGGCTCCAGCACCAATGCTTCAGTCAACAGGTCAGTGGCGACGGCATTGTCCTGCGGCGTCTCCATCGCAAGTCTTGGCAACGAACGCAGATAAAGGTCGTAGGCGGCGATGCTTCCCGGTCGTTCCCGACGCGAACGCTCAAGCTCGGCTTTCTGGATATGCGGCTCGACAACGGTCGCCACGCTTTCAGTGATGCGGTCCTGAAAGTCGAATACGTCGCCGATCTTACCGTCGAAATGCTCGGCCCAGATATGCTGGCCGTTTTCGCATTCCACCAGTTGCGCCGAGATGCGTAGCCGGTCACCGGCGCGGCGGATGCTGCCTTCCAGCACATAGCGCACGCCAAGGTCATGGCCGACTTGCCGGACGTCGACCGATTGACCCTTGTAGGTAAAGCTGGAATTCCGCGCGATTACCGCAAAGGATTTGAAGCGCGACAGGGCGGTGATGATGTCCTCGACCACGCCATCGGCGAAATAGTCCTGTTCCGGGTCGCCGCCGAGGTTGGCAAAGGGCAGGACCGCGAGGACCGGCAAACGGGATTCTGCGGGCGGATTGGTCGCTTCTTCTCGCAATAACCGATACCCAACCCTTGGCACCGTCACGATCCAGTCTTGGCCGTCGGGGCGGGTGCCGAGCGTCTTGCGCAGGGCCGCGATCTGCACGGTCAGGTTGCCTTCCTCGACGATCTGGCCGGGCCATGCTGCGTCGAGAAGCGCCGATTTGGTGACGGGCTGATGGTCGGCGGCGATTAACGCCTGCAAGAGCGCAACCGCGCGTTGGCCGAGGCGCAGATCAACGCCTTCTCGCCGCAGCGCGCCACCGGTCAGGTCAAAGGAAAAAGGCCCGAGAGTCACGACAGAGTTGCTCATGTTTCCGCCAACCCCGCCAGCTGCAGCCCTTCCAGAATGGCGGCGCAACGCGCTGGGTCCTTTTGCGGCTGCCCGGCCCAGATGCGCGCGATGGTGACCCCCGGGGAAATCTTGCGGAACGCGGCGAGAAACTTTCGCGCTTCGTCCATCCGGCCAAGCTGCGCATTGGCCGCGATCAGCATCCAGTAGGTGATTTGAAAATTCGGCCTCATCGTCAGCGAGCGGGCGGCCCAGACGAGGGCTTCCGGGTAATCGCCGAGAGCCATCTGACAATGCGCGATCCCGGTCAGGGAAATATGCGCCTCGGGATCGCGGGGGCTCAGCCGGATCGCCCGGTGAAAAAACGCCAGCGAGTCGGCGATACTCCCGCAATGGAGGTGCGCGATGCCCGCCCGGCTGACAACCAGCAGGTCGTTGGGGTTGGCTTCGACCGCTGAGATGATCGCCGCCATCGCCCAATCATAGTCCTTGCTGTTGTGGAGCAATGCCATGCTGCAATGTGCAATCACGGTCGCATCCCCCGCTGCACGCTCAAGGCCCCGACGCGCCAGTTCGGCACCTTTCTGCCTGCGGTCATGCCCGACCGTATGAAAGGCGATGATACTTCGCATACCGATCGCATGGGAGGCGAGGGCCAGGAATACCGGATTGTCCGGCTCCAACTGCAAAGCTTCGGTCAAAAGCTCATAAGCCTCCTCGTAGTCCTCGGCGGTCGCTGTCGAAAGCTTTGGCAACGCCCGCAGATAGAGGTCATAGGCATCAAGGCTTTCGGGCCGGGACCGCCGCGCCCGCGCAATCTCGGCGCGCAGGATGTTCGGTTCGACTACAGCCACCACGCTTTCGGTGATGCGGTCCTGAAAGTCGAACACCTCTGCCACCGCACCGTCGAAATGCTCGGCCCAGATATGCTGGCCGTTTTCGCATTCCACCAGTTGCGCCGAGATGCGTAGCCGGTCACCGGCGCGGCGGATGCTGCCTTCCAGCACATAGCGCACGCCAAGGTCCTGGCTGACCTGACGGACGTCGACGGATTGGCCCTTGTAGGCAAAACTGGAATTGCGGGCGATCACGGCGAAGCTTTTGAACCGCGACAGGGCGGTGATGATGTCCTCGACCACGCCATCGGCGAAGTAGTCCTGTTCAGCGTCGCCACTGAGGTTGGCGAAAGGCAAGACGGCTAAGGCGGGTTTCAGCGTCTCCGGTGGCTCTGGCGCGGGGCTTTGCGATAACAACCGATACCCCACCCTTGGCACCGTTATGATCCAGTCTTGCCCGTCGGGCCTTGTCCCAAGCGCCTTGCGCAGAGCCGCGATTTGCACGGTCAGGTTGCCGTCCTCGACCACCATGCGGGGCCATGCTGCGTCGAGCAGGGCGGATTTGGTGACGGGTTGGCCCGCAGCATCCAGCAAGGTTTGCAGCAAGGCAATGGCACGCTGGCCTAGGGCGACAGGTTCGTTGCCGTGCGCGAGAGTGCCGTAGGCGGGGTCAAGCGTGTAGGGGCCGAAGGAGAGGGTCATGTTTCTGGCAACCCGGCCAAACGCAGGCCTTCCAGAATACCTGCGCACCGGCTCAAGTCTTTTTGCGGCTGTCCTGCCCAAATTCCCGCGACGGTAGCATCCGGCGCGAATTTGCGGAAATCCCGCAGGAAACGGTGCGCTTCGTCCATGCGTCCAAGCTGGGCATTGGCCGCGATCAACATCCAGAAAGTCGGGTGGTTGTTCGGGCTGAGGGTCAGCGCGCGGTTCGCCCAGTCGATGGCTTCAAGATAGTCACCGCCGATCATCATGGCATGGGCAATGCCGGTCAGCGATAAGTGGGCGTTGGGGTCGCGCGGGCTGAGGCGGATGGCGCGATGGAAAAAAGCCAAAGCGTCGGCGACATCACCACAATGGAGGTTCACGATTCCCGAAAGGGTCACGACCTGCACGTCGTTGGGGTTGGCTTCCAGAGCCGTGCGCAAGACCGTCATCGCCCAGTCGTAGTCTTTGACAACGTGCATCAGTGCGTCGCCGCAAAGTGCCAGAACCGTCGCGTCCGCGCCCGCATGTTTCAGCGCCCGGCGGACCAGAACGGCACATCTACCGTCGTCGTCCGGCCCCAAGGGTGGCCATCCTGTCAAGTTCCGGTTGGTCAGCGTGCGCGCCGCATAAGCAAGGATGATGGAATTATCCGGTTCCAGTTCCAGCGCCGCGTTAAGCAAGTGATATGCGTCCGCATTATCCGATTGAGAATCCCAAGTGTAATTGTGGAGCGCTCGCAGATACAAATCATAGGCGGCAAGGCTTGTCGGCCGTTCCCGGCGCGAATGTTCGACCGCGGCCAGCTGGATTTGCGGTTCGATCAGGGTGGCGACGCTTTCGGTGATGCGGTCCTGAAAATCGAAGATGTCGCCGACAGTTCCGTCGAAATTCTGCGCCCAGATTTGTTGGCCGGTTTCGCCGTCAACCAGCTGCGTGGTGATCCGCAACCGCTCAGCCGCCCGCCTGACGCTGCCTTCGAGCAAGTAGCGTGCATCGAGATCCAGCGCGACCCGCCGCGCGTCCAGCGACCGGCCCTTGTAGGCAAAGCTGGAATTGCGGGCAACGACCGAGAAGGACTGGAACCGACCAAGCGCGGTGATGATGTCGGCGACGACGCCGTCGGCGAAATAGTCCGTCTCGGCCTCGCCGCTGAGGTTCTGGAACGGCAACACCGCCAGCGCTGGGCGGCTGGCCGGTTCGGGTGTTGGGCCGGTCGCTTGCGGCGGGATCAGCCGATACCCTACCCTTGGCACCGTCACGATCCAGTCTTGGCCGTCGGGACGAGTGCCGAGCGCCTTGCGCAGCGCCGCGATTTGCACGGTCAGACTGCCGTCCTCGACGACCATGCCGGGCCAAGCGGCTTCCAGCAAAGCGGATTTGGAGACGGGTTGGTGATCGGCGTCGATCAAGGTTTGCAGGAGAGCGGCGGCGCGTTGACCCAAGCGCACATCCGCCCCGTTGCCGCGCAGCGTGCCGCTGGCGGGGTCGAAACTGATCGGGCCAAAAGCGGTTATTGTCTGCGCCATAGCCGCAGTCTTAGCGCGTTTCGGCGCATCCGCAATCGACTGTAAGCCGAGCCTTCAAATCCGATGCAGATTCGTATCCCGGATAAAGGTGTCCAAAATCCAATGTCATTCAGCCTTCCCTGCCAGCCGCAGCGGCTCCAAGCGGGAAGCATTTTCCTCGGCCAAAAAAGCAGCGGCCTCTCCGGCGGCAATTGCAGGCGAGGCCATTATCAGACGCAGCGGTAAAAATTAACGCGCCGAAACCGCCAGCGTGACCGAAGGCACTGCCGTGACCCCACCCTGCATCATCGCGTCCTTGAGCGCTGGGTCACCGAGGAAGCCTTGGGCTGCGGCAACCGAGGCGAAGCGGTGAATGACCGT
>JANMOK010000236.1:0-4431 GCA_031369165.1 Paracoccaceae bacterium | reverse complement strand
CAACCTGAATTGGTTGTACCGGCAGGCCACCGTCGCCTAATCCCGTGCCATGCAGATTGAGCCGCGCCACGCCCAGACGTTTGCCGACCTGGGCCGTCTCCCGCGCGGTTTTCAACAGCTCGTCCGCGCCCGCATCATCGGTCAGCCGCCCGCGCAGAAAGCCGTTCATGATGGTGAAATCCGCGCCAGTCGCTTCGAGCTTGGCCAGATCATGCTCCGTCCAGTTCCCCAGACCAACACCAAAGCCCTGCTCTTTCAGCCGCGCACAGCGCCACTCGATCGGGCGCTCGCGCCACAGCATTTCAGCGCAGGCAGCAAGCTGGAACGAAGTGCTCATATCAAACCTTTAGGTTGGATCACGTCGGGATTTGACCGCGAACTCTTCGAGTAGCTGTCGCCGCATAGCTGGCAATCTCGGCCTCTAGTTCGGCCATATGTTCGCCACCGGCCATTAGATCGGTAATTTCCTCGCGCGACTTTTCGCCTTTGGCAAAATCTGCGGCAATGGATCCGCGGATCAGGACGGCGTAGTGGTCTCCCACGGCCATTGCATGCATAACTTGATGGGTGATGAAAATCACCGCCAACCCGCGCCGCTTCGCTTCGTTGACGATGCGCAGCACGTGGCTGGCCTGCTTGACGCCAAGCGCCGCAGTCGGTTCGTCGAGGATCAAAACGCGGGCACCAAAGTGGACAGCGCGGGCAATGGCCAACGACTGGTGCTCACCACCAGACAGCCCACCAACCAAGCGGTCGCCATTGTCGATCCGGGTGATGCCGAAATCCTGCACCGCCTTAATGGCGATTTCATTGGCACGTTTGCGGTCATAAATCTTGAACGGACCCCAGCCAATGGTTGGCTCAACGCCAACAAAGCATGACCGGCCAATCGACATTAGCGGAAATGTTCCGCCGAACTGATGCACCGTGGCAATTCCAAGGTCCGACGCATCGCGCGGATTGTCGAAAGTGACCGCTTTTCCGTCCAGCTCTATGGTGCCGCTGGTAGGAACATGAGCGCCTGACGATATCTTGATCACCGTCGATTTGCCCGCGCCGTTATCACCCAACAGACACAGCACTTCACCCGCCCGCAGCGTTAGGCTGATTAGACTTCTCAAATCGTAGCTCGCAGCATGGCGTATTCAGGGCCGCCGTCGCCACTGCACCAATCGCATCAACTGATGGAAGGCAAGTCGCGCGCTGTTGGTTAGCGTCGTCAAATTTCGCTAAATTCCGCCGCGATCACTGCGTCTCTTGGCGATGATTGCTGCATCAAGGCCCTGCATGAACGCCAGCACCACTCCCTGCATCGGTGTCGTCGCCGGGCCCTGGCTTTGCTGGACGAATTCAGCTCTTGCCGGACCGCCGCGCAAGCGCGCCACGACAAAAACAATTGCCGCAAGCGTGATATACAGCGATCCGACCATGGTGGCGGCATTGGTCTGGCCAAATTCTTGTGCCAGTGCCATCCACAGTGCGGCAGTCAAAAACCCAATTCCAACCAATGCCAGCACCGCGGCAAGAATACCGATAGCGGTATTCCTGACCGCCGCGCTGGCCGAGTTTTTAAGCGAATCGAGCATTGCCAACTCCTAACGCCGCGTTGTCACCAGACCCACGAGAAATCCAACTCCGGCGGCAACGGCAATCGACCCGGCTGGGTGACTGCGCACCAGACTTTCGGCGTTAGCATAAGATTTCGCGCCCATGTCGCGCGCCGCGCTCATCTGATCAACGGCATGGTCGTGCAGAGCGTGCATCCCGTCACTGGCAGCATTTCCCAGATTGTTTTTCTGGATTTTGACATATTGGCCCAAGGCCGCGGTCAGCCCGGCGACATCGGCTTTCAGGGCGCTGATCTGCGCGCTGATTTCTCCAACCGCTGCGTTGTCGCTTACATTGACAGTTTCTAATCGTGGCATTTTTCTTCTCCTGGTTAGGGCATTCAGCTCGCTAACGCCCAGGCAGCCGACATGGTTCCCGTCAAATTGCCAGTGAGCGCCGGAATTTGGTCAGGAACCTTCCCGCCGCCGCCACGTTGTCATTCATGCTGGGTTCATCTGCCCTGCACCGACCTTTGAAGAAAGGATACGACCGTGCTAGCCTGGGCCATCACATTTCTCGTTATCGCGCTGATTGCCGCGGTGTTTGGATTCACCGGCATCGCCGTTGCATCTGCCGGAATCGCCAAAATCCTGTTTGTTGTGTTCTTGGTACTATTCCTGATCGCGATGATCGCCCGCGCTTTCCAGGGTAGACCGCCAGTCTGAAGGGGGCCGGAACTTTTCGTGCCATGCCGCGTTGGACTAGCGATCAAGAAACCAATGCAAGAGGCGCAGAATGTCGGATCTTCTGAAAACAATTGCCAAACCTGTGGCAATCAAATCCGGCGTGGCCCGACCAAAGGCACTGGGCGAAGATCTGGCCGTGGTTCTGGGCGAAACCTATCGCCTGCTGCTCAAAACCCATGCTTACCATTGGAATGTTGAAGGGCCGTTGTTCATGGCAATTCATCAACTGACCGAAAGCCATTATGGCGACCTGTTTGAAGCTACCGACGTGCTTGCCGAACGTATCCGCGCCTTGGGGCAATTGGCACCGATGACGCCGAAAGCCATTCTCGCCCCGCTCGAATCCGTGGCGGCCCAAACCGGTTTTTCGGCGCGTGACATGGTCAGCGACCTTGTTTCGGATCACCAAGCTATTGCCAAACGCCTGCACGACCTCATCGAACTTGCGACGAAAAACAATGACCCGGTTACGGCAGACCTTGCCACCGGTCGCTCGGCATTTCACGAAAAAGCAATTTGGATGTTGAAGGCACTTTCAAGCGGGTAACCAGTACCTGTTCACTCACCCCGCCGACCTGGATTTCCAGACCTTGGCGGGGTGATTTTTTATGGCAAAGATCAAGCCGCCAAAGTCTCGGTTGACGAAAAGAACATCGCCTGGCTGACCGCCGATCGCACCTGCGCCTCGCTGTAGGGCTTGGTAATGACGAAGGCCGGTTCCGGGCGTTCACCGGTTAACAGTCTTTCTGGAAATGCGGTTATGAAAATCACCGGAATATCCCCCGCCTCGACCAAAATTTCGTTGACGGCGTTGATGCCCGACGACCCGTCGGCGAGCTGGATGTCCGACAGGATCAAGTCAGGTCGCTGGCGCTGCGCAAGTTTCACGGCACCAACATGCGTGCGCGCCACGCCAGTGATCGAATGTCCCATGTCCGCGACGATGTGCTGAAGATCCAGCGCGATGATGGCCTCATCTTCGATCACCAAAATCTTGCCCGTGATGCTTTGCTCCATTTCAAGCAAAGCCAGGCCAAGCAGATGATCAACCTCTTCCGGTTCCGATCCGATGATTTTGGCGATGTCCTCGGTGCCGAATTCTTCCACGGTTTTCAGCAGCAACACTTCGCGCGTGTTTGGCGTCAGACGGCGCAGATGTTTTTGCGCGCGCTCAGCAATGCCAGATTCGCGCTCGTCGCTCGGGGTACCGGAACTGGTCCAAATGACGTGAAATGTGCGGTAAAGCGCCACTTTATGCGAAAGCCCCTGCTCAAACACCGAACGGTCAAGCAGCAGCGCCTCAAGCGTGGTCGCGGCGTATTTGTCACCGGTGGACTGGCTGCCAGTCAAGGCACGCGCATAGCGGCGCAGAAATGGCAACAATCTTGCCACTTCTTCGGACAAAGATAGGGTAGTACCGGCAGCCGACATCTTACTCATCCTTTTTTTCGTCCCAATGGGAACCAAACGCATATCATATTAGTTCGGTTCCGAATGCATGTGAATATATTGCCAGACCGCACAGAGTTTGAGTGGAGCAGAATGGAAAAGAAACGACCGAAATCCCACCTCGAAGAGCAGATCGAGGAAAACTTGCGGAAAGCTTACAAAGACAAGGTTGCGGAAGTCATTCCCGACCGACTGCTTGAACTGCTCAAGCAGCTGAAAAAACAGGACAGCGCCAATGGCACTGCCTGATCCGCGTCAGGGCTCGGCAAATCATGCAAGCGCGCAGGCTGACCCGCGTGACGCCATTGTCGCGCATCTTGGCCCGATGCGGGCATTTGCGCTCAGCCTGACCCGCAACAACGCCGCCGCCGATGATTTGGTGCAAGATACACTGGTCAAGGCCTGGAAAAGCTTTGCCTCGTTCCAGCCGGGCACAAATTTGCAAGCCTGGCTGTTCACAATCGAACGCAACACATTCTACTCCGACCGTCGCAAGGCAAAGCGTGAAATCGCTGATGTAGATGGGGCTTTTGCCGGAGGTGAGCCTCCTTGGAGGTCAAGCTTCTTCTGCTCAGCCGCCAGCCTTCTTGATTTAGCTCTCATCTCCAGCACAGAGATGCCAGGCGTGTCGTCAATAAAAATCTTCGTCTCCGCCAGAGTGCCAAGCGCGCTTGCCAGTCGCGCCCAT
>JANMOK010000169.1:0-3804 GCA_031369165.1 Paracoccaceae bacterium | reverse complement strand
CCTGCGCCATTCGCGAATTTCGCAACCGGCACCAAAGGCATTTTCGCGGCAAGCCATGCCAGATGGCCGCCCTCCAACGCCTCGGATTCCGCCCCATTGTGGCGCAACCACGCGGCCACGCCCTGGCTCAATTTCAGACCTTTCTGGCAGTAAATTATCGTCGATTTGCCAGCAAATTCACCCGCCCATTCCGCCACGTTCAAATATGAGCGCCTTTGCGCCCCGGGGATGAGGCGTGGATCAGCTTCGTAATCCTCGTCGGTCCGCACATCAATCAAAGTTGGGCAATCGGGGCGCCCAACCAAACGCCAAAGTTTATCCGCAGAAATCGAGTTCAGGGGTGGCATCGCCAATTCCTTTCCAGAGGTTCACGGTGATTGCGCGATACTCCGGCTGGCGCCTCGTGGGGTGATCGCATCCCCATGGCTCATGCTGCGACGGAAGGTGGTGCGAGTCAAGCGTGGTGCGAAACGTGGCGTTTTGAAACGAGTGGGCTGCCGGTGGAACCTGTGGCTGGCACCTGCGTTTAATCCGGATCAAGACGCGCGAAGGAGATTGACCGTGCCCGCCAGATCAAAAGCACAACAGAAAGCCGCCGGGGCGGCTTTGGCCGCGAAACGCGGCGAAATTGCCAAGGAAGAGTTGCGCGGAGCCTCGAAAGAGATGTTCGACTCGATGACCGAAAAAGAACTCGATGACCTTGCGTCGACGAAACGCAACGGACTGCCGGAACACAAGGCATAAGCCCGGTACGCTTCGATGCCTGCCGGTCGCGCACCGGCCTTCAGCCAGGCTGCGGACTGACCAGTGCTTTCAGCATGCTGGTGCCGGTGCGCGTCGGGTCAAACCTTCGGAACGCGAGCCCAAAGTGGCGAGGTTTCGAGGTCGTCGGAGCCTCGGTAGCGGTCGGCAGAACGACTGAGCGATCCGAGCCGGAGATAAATCGCCGGCACGACGAAAAGGTTCAACAAGGTGGACGAGACCAGGCCGCCGAGGATGACGATCGCCATCGGATGCTCGATCTCTTGGCCGGGGATATTGCCGGCGATCACCAGCGGCAGCAGGGCCAGACCGGTGGCCAGTGTCGTCATCAGGATCGGCGACAGCCGCTCGCGGGCACCGCGAAGGACCAGGCCCGGCCCGAAAGGCTCACCCTCCTCGCGCTCGAGGTGCAGATAGTGGTGGATAAGTAGGATGCCGTTGCGCGCGGCGATACCAAGCACGGTGAGAAAACCGACCAGCGCCCCGAGCGAAAGAACCCCGTCGCCCATGTAGGCCGCCAGGACCGCGCCGACGAGCGCGGCGGGCAATGACAGGAAGACCAGGGCGGCCAGCCGCCAGCTTTCAAGCGAAGCCTGCAGCAGAAGGAAGATCGCCGCTGCTGCGGCGATCATGGCATAGAACAGCCGATCCTGCGCCGCCTGGCGCTCTGTCGCCTCGCCCAGCAACTGGGCGTGGTAGCCAAGCGGAAATTCCATCGTCTCCAGGCGTTCGGCGACTTCGGCCGCCACCGAGCCGAGGTCGCGACCGCTGACGTTGGCCTGCACATCGTGGCGTCGCGACGCATTTTCGCGCCTTATGGTGTTGATCACCGGGGCAATCTTGACTTCGGCGATATCGCCAAGGCGGACGTAACCGCCATTTGGAGTATCCAGCAACACGTCCTGGACGCTGTTGAGGCCGAGCCGGGCATTGGGCGTCGACCAGACGACCACGTCAAAGACTTTGCCGAAGCGATGGACGTCGCTGACTTCGTGGCCGGCGAAGACCACCGTGGCGGCGCGGCGCACGTCGCCGGGCTTGAGGCCAAAGGCAGCCGCCTTGGCAATATCGACCGTCACGTCGATCCGCGGCACAGACTTTTGCAATTCCTCATGCAGGTCGACGAGGCCCTCGATACCGGTCAGCGCTTCGCGGACCCTGATCGCCTGCTCGCGCAGCACCGTGACGTCGGGACCGAACAAGCGCACCACGATCGATTCACTCGAACCGGTCAAGACTTCCTTGACCCGCTCGCGCAGATAGGTCTGAACATCGCGATAGATGCCGGGATAGCCGTCGACCACCTCCTTGATGGAGGCCAGCGTCGTGTCGTAGTCGACTGCGGGATCGACGCTGATCCAGTTCTCGGTGAAGTCGATTCCGACGACTTCGTCGGCGATCAGGGCGCGACCGATGTGAGCGCCAAAATTGCGAACCCCGGGGATGCTGCGCAGTTCGGTGCTGGCGGCAACAGTCATTCGGTACATTTCCGGATGCGAGGTGCCGGGCGGGGTCAGCCAATGCATGAGAAAGTCGCGCTCTTTGAAGGACGGCAGCAGCGAGGTGCCGAGCAGCGGCCAAACTGCGAAACCGACGACAACCATGATGATGGCCGCAGCGTAGACCTTGCGCGGTGCGGCGATCGTTGCAGCGAGAATGGCGGAATAGCCGCGCTGCAGCCAGCCGACCAAGGGCGAGCGGCGGTCGAGCGGAGCGTTTCTGAGGAGCACCAGGCACAGCGCCGGCGTGACCGTTAGTGCCACCACCATCGAGGCAAGCAGCGCCAGCGAATAGGATGTCGCCAGCGGCACGAAGAACGCACCGGACAGTCCGCCCATCACGAACACCGGCAGCACCGAAATGACGATGATCAACGTTGCGGCGACGATGGGGCTGCGAATCTCTAGCGATGCTTCAAGGATAGTTTGAGCGGTCGAAACGGTCGACTGCGCTGCCTTGCGCTCGCGCAGCCGTCGCATGACGTTCTCGACGTCGATGATGGCATCGTCGACGACCGATCCGAGGGCCACGACAAATCCCGCGAGCACCATCGTGTTGATCGTTGTCCCCATCCAATAGAGCACGAGGCCCGCCGCCACCAGCGACAGCGGAATGGCGGTAAGACTGATCAGCGCAACCCGCCATTCGAACAGAAAGGCCCCCAGCACCAGCACGACCAGCCCTGCACCGATTAGCAGCGCCACGCCGAGGTTGTGGATAGACAGCTCGATGAAGGTGGCCGGCCGGAAAATCTGCAGGTCGACGTCGATGTTCTTGATGCCGTCTTTCATTTCCTCGAAGGCCGCCTCGACGCCGCGCGTCACCTCAAGCGTGTTGGCCCAGGGGTATTTCTCGACGATCAGCATCATGCCGGGGCCGTCATTGATAACCGCGTCGCCAATCGGCGGCGCTTCGCCCCAGACTACGTCCGCGACGTCGCCAAGGGTGAGCGCTTTGCCCGATTTCGATGTGATGGGTATGCCCATGAGATCCTCAGGATTCATAACGGAGGATATCTCGGGCGTGATGTTGAAGCGTTGGTTTGGCGTGTCGATGAAGCCGACGGGCTGGGTCTTGCTCGACGCCGACGTGGACAGCAGACCAAAATCCAGGGCATCAGCTGAGGATTCCATGACCTCGTCAAGCGTCACGCCATGCTTCAGCATCCGCGCTGGGTCCATCTGGATCTGCATCTGTTTCAATTTTTCGCCCCACATCGCCACATTGGCGACGCCGTGCACGCGCAGCAGCCGGAAGCGGATCTTCCAATATGCAGTCATCGAAAGATCGACCTGGGACAGTTCCGTGGATGTCAATCCGATCTTCATGGCGCGGCTGGTGGAGGACAAAGGCTGCAGGATGACCGGCGGGCTCGATCCGGTCGGCAGCCTGGCCGAGGCGAGTTGGACCCTCTCTCCGACCAACTGGCGGGCGGCCATGATGTCGGTGCCGCGCTCGAAGATCATGACGATCGAGGACAGCGACATGACCGACTTCGAGCGGATGACCACCATCCCAGGGGTGCCCCGCAGCGCGTCTTCC
>JANMOK010000232.1:0-6309 GCA_031369165.1 Paracoccaceae bacterium | reverse complement strand
GTTCGGGACCTCCACCCAGATCATCGCCGGGAAGGACGGCCTGCAGCACCGGACAGCCTGGGCGGCGGCGGGGGATGGGGTGCTCTTCTTCGATCCCGATGGACGGAACGCGATCACCGAGACGCGGCAGTATGTCTTCACCGAATGGAACCCGACCGCCCAGGGCGACATGGAGGCGCTGCGGTCGGTCTTTGATACGAACGGCGACGGGAAGCTCACCTCGGCGGATGCGGACTTCACGGGGCGGATAGGACCACCTTCAGGGCATCAACTGGCCGCCGTTCACCTCGATAACCTGGCCGATGATATAGCCCGACAAAGCCGCCGAGGCCAGGAACAGATAGGCCCCGACACAATCCTGTGCCATCCCGACCCGACCCTGCGGAATGGTGGCCAGCATCGCTTTCATCTGATCGGCCGTGGAATAGCGTTCATGGAACGGCGTGTCGATCACCCCCGGCGCCACAGCGTTGACCCGGATATTGAAAGGGATCAGCTCCTTGGCCATCCCCTTGGTGACGTTCATCACAAAGCTTTTCGATGACCCATACAACCCTGCCCCGCCACCGGCCCCGTTCCGAGCGGCAATGGAGGTCGTGTTGATGATGAACCCGCCGCCAGCAGCCTTGAGATGCGGTATGGCGGCGGCACAGGCGACCACGACAGACTTGGCATTCAGGTCCATGATCTCGTCATAGTCCGCTTCGCTGGCCTTCTCGTAAGCTACCCGCCGCACCATGCCCCCGGCATTGTTGATCAACCCATCCAGCCGCCCGAAAACCTCGACCATTTCTCCAACCATCTGCCGGGTCGCAGCAGGGTTGGATATGTCGGCACGGATGCGATGCACGCTGCCGCCTGCGCGGGAAATTTCTTCCGCCAGTTTCGCGGCGGCGTCGGTGCTGGAATTATAATGCAGCCCCACCTTGGCACCCTGCGCCGAAAATGCCCGCGCAAGATCGGCACCTATACCTGTGGAGGCCCCAGTGATCAGCACGGCTTTGTCGTGCAGGTCTGGAATTGTCAGGCTTTTCATGCGCGGCCCCTATTTTTGTTGGGCCAACCGCGCTGCGACCAGCGCCACGGCCTTGGCCACAGCTTGTTCGATTGTCTGGGTACTGGTGTCCAGCATAACGGCATCCTCCGCCGCAACAAGGGGAGAGGTCGCACGTTCGCTATCGCGTTTGTCGCGGATTTGCACCTCGGCCAGGACGTCGCTTTCCTTGCCGCCCAGTTCAAGCCACCGGCGATGGGCACGAATTTCGGGCGTTGCCGTGACAAACAGTTTCACGTCCGCCTGCGGACAGATCACGGTGCCAATGTCACGACCGTCCAATACGGCACCACCGTCCTGTAGGGCGAATTCGCGTTGGAAATCAACCAGCGCTGCCCGCACTCCGGGCAGCGCCGCTACTTTGGAGGCGGCCTGCGCGGCAACGGCACTGCGCAGATCGGTACGGCCAAGGTCGGCCCGAGTAAGGTTTTTGGCGACTTTCCCGGCCAAAGCGGTGTCAATTACGCCCCGGCCGCTTTGCAGGGTGATCGCACCAACCGCACGATAGAGCTGCCCGGTATCAAGATGGGCAAAGCCAAATTCCGCCGCAACAGCCCGCGCAATCGTGCCCTTGCCAGCGGCTGCGGGACCATCGATGGCGACGGTGAATTGCATCAGCGATTGTCGCGCGTAAACATTGCGCCAAGCGATTCCATCAGCCCGATGAAATTGGGGAAAGAGGTGCCTATGGCGCCGACATCGTCAATTGTGATGGGTTTTTTCGTTGCCAGACCAAGGCACAGGAACGACATGCCGATGCGATGGTCGAGGTGGGTCTCGACCCTAGCGCCACCTGGAACACCGCCAACACCCATGCCGTGTACGACCAGGTAGTCCGGACCTTCCTCGACTCTCACGCCACATGCCTCAAGTCCGCGCGCCATTGCGTCGATGCGGTCGCTTTCCTTGACGCGCAATTCCTTGATGCCGCGCATGATAGTCGTGCCTTCGGCTGTTGCGGCTAAAGCAGCAAGGATCGGGTATTCATCAATCATCGAAGCGGCGCGCTCCGGTGGCACGTCGATGCCTTTGAGCGATGAAAACCTTATGCGCAAATCGGCAACAGGTTCGCCGCCTTCCTCGTGCCGGTTCAGAAACTCAATATTGGCCCCCATATCAACCAAAGTCGCAAACAGCCCCGCGCGAGTTGGGTTGAGGCCGATGTTAGGTACCAAAATATCCGACCCTTCAACGAGCAAAGCGGCGCATATTGGAAAAGCCGACGAGGATGGGTCGCGGGGAACAGCAATGCGCTGAGGCAGCAGTTCGGGTTGGCCAAGCAGGGTAATTACGTCGCCGTCTTTGGTCTTCTCTGTGTGGATCGAGGCACCAAACCCTTTCAACATCCGCTCGGTATGGTCGCGGGTCGCTTCCTTTTCTATCACAATGGTTTCGCCCGGCGCATTCAGACCGGCCAATAGCACCGCCGACTTGACTTGGGCCGAGGGCATTGGCGTGGCATAGCGCACCGACACCGGGTCGTTCGCCCCGACGATTGTCAGCGGCAGCTTACCCCCCATGCGCCCAAAAGACCGCGCCCCAAACAGCGCCAAAGGCTCGGTAATGCGTCCCATCGGACGGGATCGCAAACTGGCATCGCCGGTAAATGTAGCGGTGATTGGCGTGGTCGCCATTGCGCCCATGATCAACCGCACGCCGGTGCCGGCATTGCCGCAATCTATCACGTCTTTTGGTTCGGCAAACCCGCCAACACCTACACCTTGAACCCGCCATTCGCCTTCAGCGGTGCGCAGAACATCGGCACCGAAGTCCTGCATCGCCTTTGCTGTATCCAGCACGTCCTGTCCTTCCAGCAACCCGCTGATACGGGTTTCCCCAACAGTCAGTGCCCCAAGGATAAGGCTGCGGTGCGAGACAGATTTGTCGCCCGGCACGCTGGCGGTGCCTTTCAAAGCCGGGCTTTTGCGGGCGGTCAACGGTTGAGCAGTTCCGTGGGTGGACATGGGTCGAGCCTTTGGAATTCGAGTTCGGGCACGGGTATAGCGACGCCGCCGCGCATGGTCCACAGCACTTGCATGAAAAGACTAAAGGCGGGTGAACGTCAAATAATGCGGCTTTCGCCCCGCCTGCAGTGCCTTGGCCTCATACCGCGTCCCCTGCCAATCGGGCCAAGGCTGGTGCAACTCGGCAGGCAGTCGCTTGAAATCGCTGCGGGCCGCGAAATATTCCAGCGTGTGCCGCACATAGTCGGGAATGTCGGTTGCCACGCGAAATTCTCCGCCGCTTTTCATTGTTTTCGCCAAGGGGTTTATAAACTCGGCATTCACAAAACGCCTCTTGTGATGACGCGTTTTTGGCCAGGGATCAGGATAGAGCAGGAAGGCTTTCGCGACCGAACCCACGGGCAATATATCAAGCAAGTCCCGAGCATCGCCGGGGTGGATGCGGATGTTGCCGACTTGGGTTTCTGAAATACGCGGCACCAGCACGGCGACACCGTTGATGAAAGGCTCGCAACCGATCAGGTTTATGTCTGGGTTGGCGATAGCTTGGTGCAACAGATGTTCACCGCCGCCAAAACCGATTTCCAGCCACAGCGGTGCTTGCCGGCCAAACAGCTTTTCAAGGTCAATCGGCAATCGATCCGGATTTTCATCCCACCCTACATTCGGCACCTGCACGTCTTTCAGCGTCGTGTCCAGATGCACGACCTGCCCCTTGCGCAAAGTCTTGCCAAAACGGCGGCCATAGAAATTGCGCCACGGCGCGCCGTCCTTGCGTTCGGGGATGGTCATTCAAACCAGCTTGCGCAGAACCTCGACCAGATCGGTCTTTTCCCAGCTAAACCCTCCATCCGCTTCCGGCGCGCGACCAAAGTGGCCATAGGCGGCGGTGCGTTGGTAGATGGGGCGGTTCAGCGACAAATGCGTGCGGATTCCCTTTGGCGTCAAGTCCATGGCTTTGGCGACGGCTATCTCGATCGCCTCTTCCGCAACCTCACCGGTGCCATAGGTATCGGCATAGATCGACAGGGGCTTGGCGACGCCAATGGCGTAGGAAACCTGAATGGCGCAGCGTTTGGCCATGCCAGCGGCCACCACGTTTTTGGCAAGGTACCGCGCCGCATAGGCGGCAGAGCGGTCAACCTTGGTCGGGTCTTTGCCCGAGAATGCGCCCCCACCATGCGGCGCAGCGCCGCCATAGGTATCGACGATAATCTTGCGCCCGGTCAAACCGGCATCGCCGTCGGGACCGCCAATCATGAATGCGCCCGTCGGGTTGACGTGCCATTCGGTTTTATCGGTGATCCAGCCCTTGGGCAGAACGCCACGGATATAGGGCTCGACAACCTCACGCACTTGTTCCGAAGTCATCACTTGCAAATGTTGGGTAGACAGAACGATTTGCGCAACTTCGGCAGGCTTGCCGTTGACATAGTGCAATGTCAGTTGCGATTTCGCATCGGGGCCAAGCACCGGTTCGGTGCCATTCTTGCGCACTTCCGCCAGTTTGCGCAGAATCGCATGGGCATAGTGGATGGGCGCAGGCATGAATTCCGGCGTCTCGTCGGTCGCATAGCCAAACATGATGCCCTGGTCGCCGGCACCATCGTTATCAACCCCTTGGGCGATATGGGCGGATTGGGCGTGCAGGTAATTGTGCACGTTCAGATTGGCCCAATGGAAACCATCCTGCTCATAACCAATGTCGCGCACGCATTCGCGGGCGATTTGTTCAACCCGGCCGATAACCTCGCCCGGGCCACGCACTTCGCCGCCAATTATAACCCGGTCGGTGGTGGCAAAGGTTTCGCAAGCAACGCGCGAATAGGGATCGGCGGCCAAAAACGCATCCAGAACCGCGTCGGAAATACGGTCGCAAAGTTTGTCGGGGTGACCTTCTGACACGGATTCAGAGGTAAAGAGGTAACTGCTACGAGCCAAAATGTTCTCCCTAGAAACGTGGCAACGGCGCAGTCGTTACCTTAATCGTCGCTTATGGTCAAAGGCTTATGAGAACGGCGCGAAGCCAGCGCAAAGCCGATCATCAACATCGCGGCCAGCAGCGCGGGGATATCGCCGTACCGCGAATAGGGTGTTGGTGCCAAGGCCATCGGCAATGGCGAATCGACAAATCCTTCAATTCCAAGGTCGATACTGTGGGTAAGGCGACCGTAGGGATCGATCATCGCCGAAATTCCGGTATTGGCAGACCGCGCCAGCGGCAGCCCCTGTTCGATGGCACGCATGCGCGCCTGGGCTAGATGTTGGTATGGCCCAGTGAGTTTGCCAAACCACGCGTCGTTCGTCACCTGCACCAGCCATTCGGCCCGACCTTCCGGTGCCTGCATGCCAGCGGGGAAGATAGCTTCATAGCAAATAAGCGGCAAGAACGCCGGTACGCCTACCGCTTGGACCAGAACAGGACCGTTGCCGGCACTGAACCCAAACAGGTTTTCCGCCGTTAGCGGACCGATATCAAAACCGGAAAGCCAACGCGCAAACGGAATGTATTCCCCAAACGGCACCAGATGATACTTGTCGTAGCGGGCGGTCACAGCGCCGGTTTGGTCAAGCAAGACCAGCGAATTGAAAAGGCGTTCCTGCCCCGGCTCGCCTTGCAATTCCCGAATCCCCATAATGACCCTGGCAGGTTTAGCGTAAGAGGCGATTTCGGCCAAAGCACCTTGCGATGTGCTTAGAATGAAGGGCACCGACGTTTCCGGCCAGATGACCACATCGGGCGGAGTTTCAGTCTTGGCGACCGAATAATCCAGCTGGCGCTGGTAAAATTTAGCCACCCAATCGGCATCCCATTTCAGCGATTGATCGGCGTTGGGCTGAATCAGCCGCACAACAAAGCCATCCGCGCGCAAGGCGGCAACGTCGGGCACCTGCCACACTCCCAATATCCACAGGGCCGCGATTGAAACGATCGAAACGAATAAACTGCGCGGCATCGCAATGGCCAGCGAAAGGCCAGACAGCAGGGTAATCAGGCCCAACCCATGCGGCCCGGACCAAGCCGCATTTTGGGCGAGCGGAGTTTCGATCCAGCCATAGCCAATCAGCGCCCACGGAAAGCCCGTGAATAATGTCGAGCGCGCATATTCAGAAAGCGTCCAGAACCCGGCAAGTGCGGCTATCAGGGCGTAGTTTTTGACGGCGAAATAGCGTGCCGCATAAAACGCGGTGGCCCAGAACAACGCCAGTCCGCCGGCCATGAAAACCAAGGCAAAAGGCGCCATCCAGCCATGACGTTCTACATCAACAAGGAATGGCTGGGTAATCCAG
>JANMOK010000229.1:0-3998 GCA_031369165.1 Paracoccaceae bacterium | reverse complement strand
CCCGTGGTGACCGCGCCTTCCTGTGCATTTACGGTTTCGCCGGACGCAACGCCCATCAAACGCTTGGCCTGATCCTGAGCAAACGCATGGAAGAAGCCGGACTGGAACCCATCGGCTTTGTCACCAACGACTATGCAATCCTGATCTGGGGCCTGCAACCGGTCAAAGACGTCACCCCCTTGCTCGACCCGCAGGGCCTGCGCGACGGGTTGGAAACCTGGCTTTCCGGCAACGCGCTAATGAAACGGACCTTCCGCTCCGCCGCCACCATCGCCGGATTGATCGAGAAAAACCTGCCCGGCCAACGCAAATCCGGCCGACAGGCAACGTTTTCCTCCGACATTCTGTATGACACATTGCGCAAATACGACCCCAATCATTTGATGCTGCGCATCACCCGGATTGAAGCCATGCGCGGGCTGGTTGATTTCGACCGCATCGAGGAAATGCTGACCCGCAGCCAGGGCCGCATCGACCATGTCCACGCCCCGCATCTCACGCCGCTGGCAGCACCCTTATTGTTTGAAATGGGCAAAGTTCCGGTCAAAGGTCGGGCGCAGGAACGGCTAATGGCCGAGGAAGCGCGGCAGATGATGGCCGAGACCGGCCTGACGTAATCCCCCTTGCCAACCACCGCGCAATCGCGTTTTCGTAACCGGCATGAGCGGGCATTCATTCCGATTGAATCAGGAAAATCTTGAGGCAATGCCCTCGGGCGCTTTGTGGTGGGAAACGCGCCAATTGCTGTGCGTTTCCGACCTGCACTTGGGCAAATCCGAGCGCATGGCGCGGCGCGGCGGCGCTTTGTTGCCGCCCTATGAAACCCGCGATACGTTGGATCGCTTGGCCGCCGAAATTAACCGTTTGCGGCCCAAGGAAGTGGTCTGTCTGGGCGATAATTTTGACGATGACGCAGCAGGCGAAGCGCTGCATCCGCAAGACCGCGACCTGTTAACCCGGCTTATGGCCGGCCGTTTGTGGATTTGGGTGGCCGGAAATCACGACCCCGGCCCGATTGATTTGGGTGGCGAAAACCGCGCCGAACTTCACCTTCTGGGCCTGACGTTCCGCCATATTGCCGGAAAAGTAGAGGGTTTTGGCGAAATCACCGGCCACTATCACCCGAAAATTCGCATTTCCGGCGAAAGCCGACCCTGCTTTTTGATCGATTCAACCCGGGTGATCCTGCCCGCATTTGGCACCTATACTGGCGGATTATCCAGCCACGGCCCGGTGCTCGACGAAATCATGGGGCCAAGGGCCTTGGCGGTATTGACCGGAAACAAGGTGCTCGCCGTGCCGATGCGACCGGGAAATTAACCCTAGGCCGTCAACCCCTCCGGTTCCGCCAGCCCATTCGCCCGGCAGCACGCCGTCACCGTATTGGCCAACAGACAGGCAATCGTCATCGGCCCAACGCCACCGGGAACCGGGGTGATCGCGCCAGCAACTGCTGAAACCGATGCAAAATCCACATCGCCAGCCAGCTTGGTTCTCCCCTCAACCGATATCCGGTTAATACCCACATCAATAACCGTCGCCCCCGGTTTGATCCAGTCGCCCTTCACCATCTCTGCCCGTCCGACGGCAGCGACCAAAATGTCGGCGCGGCGGCAAATTTCCTGGATATCCTTGGTTCGCGAATGCGCAATCGTCACCGTGCAACTGTCGCGCAACAGCAAGTTCGCCATCGGTTTGCCAACGATGTTCGACCGCCCCACCACCACAGCGTTCAACCCCGCCAGCGACCCCAGCCTATTACGCAGCAACATAAGGCATCCCAACGGCGTGCAGGGCACCATGCTTTTCTGCCCGGTGGCCAAAAGCCCGACGTTTGAGATGTGAAACCCGTCAACGTCCTTGTTTGGATCAATCGCATTGATCACCAAATCTTCGTTCAAATGTTGGGGCAAAGGCAGTTGCACCAGAATGCCGTGAATCGCTGGGTCTGAATTCAATTGTTCGATAAGTGCAAGCAATTCGCCCTCTGAAGTATTTTCTGGCAGCTTATGTTCGATTGAGTGCATACCGCACTCCACCGTCTGCTTGCCTTTGTTGCGCACGTAAACTTCGGATGCCGGATCAGACCCGACCAGAACCACCGCCAGACCCGGGGTTAGCCCGTGGTCGCGCTTCAACCGCGCAACGTGTTCAGCCACCTGCGCTCGCACCCGTGCAGCAAAAGCTTTGCCATCAATAATCGCGGCCACCATGTTCAGAACAACCCTTCAATCTGCCCTGCCGCATTGAGAAATATCGTCTCCGCCGACGGTACTTTCGGCAGTCCGGGCATGGTCATGATCTCACCACAGATTACCACCACGAACCCGGCACCGGCCGACAGACGCACCTCGCGCACCGGCACCGAATGACCAACTGGTGCCCCGCGCAAATTCGGATCGGTCGAAAACGAATACTGCGTTTTCGCCATGCAGATCGGCAGATGGCCGTACCCAGCCGCTTCCCAGGCATGCAATTGGTCGCGCACCGATTTATCGGCCAAAACCTCATCGGCATGATAAATCCGCTTGGCGATGGTCTCGATTTTGTCAAACAGCTTCATGTCATCGGGATACAAAGGGGCAAACTGCGCTGCGCCAGATTCGGCAATCGCCGCCACCCGCTTGGCCAGTTCAACAATCCCTGCCGAGCCTTTGGCCCAATGCATGCACAGAATCGCTTCTGAACCCATACCGGTCACATAATCTTTTACCGCGGCAATCTCCGCCTCAGTATCAGAAATGAAATGGTTGATCGCCACCACGGCAGGCACACCAAATCCGCGCATATTTGAAATATGCCGCCCCAAATTGGCGCAGCCTTTCTTCACTGCCTCAACGTTTTCAACACCCAGCGCATCTTTCTTCACGCCGCCGTTCATCTTCATCGCCCGCACCGTGGCGACAATGACCACCGCCGAAGGGGCAATCCCGGCCTTGCGGCACTTGATGTTCATGAATTTTTCCGCGCCCAGATCGGCACCAAACCCGGCTTCCGTCACCACAAAATCCGCCAGTTTCATTGCTGTCTTGGTAGCGACAACCGAATTGCAGCCATGCGCGATATTGGCAAACGGTCCGCCATGCACGAAAGCCGGATTATTCTCCAGCGTCTGCACCAGATTGGGCTGCATCGCCTGTTGCAGCAACACCGTCATCGCCCCATCGGCCTTCAGGTCGCGGCAATAGACAGCGGTTTTATCGCGGCGGTAGGCAACGATGATGTCGCCCAGCCGCTGCTGCAAATCCTTCAAATCCATCGACAAACACAGTATCGCCATCACTTCGGACGCCACCGTAATGTCAAACCCGCTTTCGCGCGGAAACCCGTTCGCCACCCCACCCAGCGACACCACATTGTCGCGCAAGGCGCGGTCGTTCATATCCATCACCCGCCGCCAAACCACCCGGCGGGTGTCGATGCCCAAATCGTTGCCCCAATAGATATGGTTGTCGATCATCGCGGAAAGCAGGTTATGCGCCGAAGTAATGGCGTGGAAATCGCCGGTGAAATGCAGGTTCATCTCTTCCATCGGAATGACCTGCGCATAGCCACCGCCCGCCGCCCCACCTTTCATGCCGAAACACGGCCCCAGCGAGGCCTCGCGGATGCAGACGATTGCCTTCTTGCCAATCGCGTTCAGCCCGTCGCCCAAACCCACCGTCGTTGTGGTTTTCCCCTCACCTGCCGGCGTTGGGTTGATCGCGGTCACCAAAATCAGTTTGCCATCCTTCTTGCCCGCCTGCGCCTTGATGAATTCGGCAGAAAGCTTCGCCTTGTCGTGCCCAAACGGCAGCAAATCTGCCGCAGGAATGCCCAATTTGGCACCAATCTCGAGAATCGGCTTCTTCTTGGCTTCGCGGGCAATTTCGATGTCAGATTTGACGGCCATGTAACGGTTTCCTAAAGACAAAGGGTTTCGCGCCATAAGCAGCATTTGCCCCCGCCCGCACTAGAGGGATTCCGACATTTCGACAGGAATTATCGACGATGGTCGC
>JANMOK010000146.1:0-4287 GCA_031369165.1 Paracoccaceae bacterium | reverse complement strand
GGGCACCACGGTGGCCACCAACGCCTTGCTGGAACGCAAGGGCGAGCGGGTGGTGCTGGTGACGACGCGGGGTTTGCGCGACCAGATCCGGCTGGCCTATCAGCACCGGCCAAAGCTGTTTGACCGCCAGATCGTACTGCCCGAGATGTTGTATGAACGGGTCATCGAGGCGGATGAGCGGGTGCGGGCAGATGGGTTCGTCGAGCGGGCCTTGGACGAGGCCGCGCTGGCGCGGGATTTGCAGTCAGCGCGGGATGCCGGAATTTTGGCCTGCGCGATTGTGTTCGTACACGGCTATCGGCACCGGGCGCATGAAGCTTTGGCGCAAAGGCTGGCTTTGGACGTGGGGTTCACCCAATTATCGGTGTCGCATCAGGTCTCGCCGTTGATGAAGATGGTTTCGCGCGGCGATACGACGCTGGTGGATGCCTATCTGACGCCGATTTTGCGGCGCTATGTCGATCGGGTGGCGGCGGCGTTTGACGGCGATATGGCTGGCAAGCTGATGTTCATGCAAAGCAACGGCGGGCTGACCGACGCGCGGTTGTTTCAAGGAAAAGATGCCATTCTGTCAGGGCCTGCGGGTGGGGTTGTCGGTGCCGTTAAAACCAGCGCGATTGCCGGTCAGGGCAAGATCATCGGCTTTGATATGGGCGGCACCTCGACCGATGTCTGCCATTTCGCCGGGGAATACGAGCGGGTGCTGAATACCGAGGTGGCGGGGGTGCGCATTACAGCGCCGATGATGAACATTCACACGGTGGCGGCGGGTGGTGGCTCGCTGCTGAAGTTTGACGGGGCCCGGATGCAGGTCGGGCCGCAAAGTGCGGGGGCCAATCCGGGGCCGGCCTGTTATGGTCGCGGCGGGCCGTTGGCGGTGACGGATGCCAATGTGGTTACCGGGCGGCTGCGGCCGGAGTTTTTTCCGGCGATTTTCGGGGTGCGTGGGGACGCCGCTTTGGACGTTTCGGCGGCTAAGGCTGGCTTTGCCGAGTTATCCACAGGGTTTGGGCGGGAAACGGCGGAAGTTGCCGAGGGGTTTTTGCGGATTGCCGTCGAAAACATGGCGAATGCGATCAAGAAAATCAGCGTGCAACGTGGCTATGACGTGACCGAATATTGCCTGACAGTGTTTGGCGGTGCCGGGGCGCAGCACGCCTGCGCGATTGCCGATACTTTGGGGATGGAGACCTGTTTGATCCACCCGATGGCCTCGCTGTTGTCGGCCTATGGGATGGGCCTGGCCGAGATTCGGGCGGCGCGGGTTGAGGCGGTTGAGGCGGTGTTGGGGGTGGATACGCTGTTTTTGGCCAGTGCGCGGCTGGCGGTTTTGGGGGGGTCGGCTGTTGCGGAGGTTGAACGGCAGGGGGTTGGTGAGGTTTCGGTGGCCTCGGCTTTGCGGTTGAAGGTGCAGGGCACGGATACGGCTTTGGCAGTGGGTTTGGCGGATGAAGCGACCATGCGGGGCGAGTTTGCCAAGTTGCACCGCGCGCGGTTTGGTTTTGATGCGGGAGACCGTCCGCTGGTGATTGAGGCGGTGACGGTGGAGGCTTTTGGTGCTGCGGCGGAGGTGGATGAGCCGGTGTTGGCTTTGCGGGATGGGGGCGAGTTTAGCAACGATCTGGTCGCGCCGGTGTTTGTGGGCGGCAAATGGCAAGAGGCGCGGTTTGTGAAGCGCAGTGCCATGCAACCGGGCGACAGGCTGGACGGTCCAGCGGTGTTGGTCGAGCCGCATACGGTGATTTTCATCGAACCGGGCTGGCAGGCGCGGATCACGGCGCATGACCATGTCGAACTGAAACGGGTGCTACCGCGCGACAAATCAGGCGCGATTGGCACCAAGGCCGATCCGGTGCTGCTGGAGGTGTTCAACAATCTGTACATGTCGATTGCCGAGCAGATGGGTGCGGTGCTGGAAAACACCGCCGCTTCGATCACCATCAAGGAACGTTTGGATTTTTCCTGCGCGGTGTTTGATGCGAATGGCGATCTGATCGCCAATGCGCCGCATATGCCGGTGCATCTCGGCTCGATGGGGGCTTCGGTCAAAACGGTGATTGCCCAGAATCCGGATATGATGCGCGGTGACGTGTTTGCCCTGAATGCGCCCTATAACGGCGGCACGCATTTGCCAGATATCACCGTGGTGACGCCGGTCTGGGGCGATGCGGGCGTGTTGTTTTACACCGCCGCTCGGGGGCATCACACAGATATTGGCGGTCTGACGCCGGGGTCGATGCCGCCGGATTCACGCTCGATCCACGATGAAGGGGTGTTGATCGACAACTGGAAACTGGTGGATCGCGGGGTGTTTCGGGAGGTGGAAACGCGGGCGATGCTGGTGTCGGGCGCCTATCCAGCCCGCTCGCCCGATGTGAATATGGCGGATCTGAAGGCTCAGGTGGCGTCGTGCGAAAAGGGAGCGAGTGAACTTCGTTCAATGGTCAATCATTTTGGCCTGGATGTGGTGCAGGCTTATATGCACCACGTGCAGGACAATGCCGAGGAATGCGTCAGGCGAGCGATTGCGGTGCTGAAGGATGCCGAGATTACCTATCCGATGGACCCCGACTTTGACGGCTGCACGCGTGAAATAAAGGTGAAGATTAGCGTCGACCGCGCTAGCCGTTCGGCGGTAGTGGATTTCACTGGCACGACCGCCCAACTGGCGACCAATTACAACGCCCCCGAACCGGTGACACGGGCGGCGGTGCTGTATGTGTTTCGCCTGCTGGTCGATGACAACATCCCGATGAACGAAGGGGTGATGAAACCGCTGCAGGTGGTCCTGCCGCCCGGAACCATGCTCAGCCCGCGTTACCCCGCGGCGGTGATTGCCGGCAATGTCGAAACCTCGCAGGCGGTGACCTCGGCGCTGCTGCTGGCGCTTGGGGTGCAGGCGGCCAGCCAGTCGACGATGAACAACACGACCTGGGGCAATGCCAGGTATCAGTATTACGAGACGATTTGCGGCGGCTCCGGGGCCGGTCGGTTGAGCAACGGGCAGGGTCACGACGGCACCAGCGGGGTGCATACCCACATGACCAACTCGCGCCTGACCGACCCCGAAGTGCTGGAATGGCGCTATCCGGTGCTGCTGGAGGAGTTTTCGATCAGGGCCGGGTCGGGCGGCGATGGAGCCTTTGCTGGCGGCAACGGGGTGACGCGGAAGATTCGGTTTTTGCAGGCGATGACGCTGGCGATATTGTCGGGGCATCGGCTGGTGCCACCGCCGGGGTTGGAGGGCGGCTCGCCGGGGCAGGTGGGACGGTCACGGGTGGTGCGGGTTGGCGGGACGGTCGAGGAACTGGCCTCGGCGGACCAGCGCGAGATGGCGGCGGGCGATCTGTGGTGGCTAGAAACTCCGGGCGGCGGCGGGTTTGGGGTGATTTGACTTGTCTTTATTGCTAAAGAACGTGGGCAGGGTGTGTGCTGGCACGCACCGTTTTGGTGTTTTGTAGTGGTGCGGTTGAACGGTGCGTGCGAGCACGCACCCCACGGTTCAAACCTCAACCAATTCGCGTTCCTTCACCGTTTCCGCCACCACGACCTGCCTTTTATCCCTGACCAGCCGCCATTGCCGTGGCGGGTCCAGCCGCGAACGCAGGCGCGAGAGGTGCCAGTTTGCCGGGTTTTCCTTGGCCCAGCCGGGGGTTGGGTGCATGGTCCAGCGGCTTTCCACCCCTTGGCAGCCGCCTTCGCCGGGAGTCAGCAGCAGGGCGAGCGGCGGTGCGGTGGCCATGCTGGCTCCGGTTTCGGCGGCCAGATGCAGGCGTCTTGTCGGGGTCAACGGTAAGGGCGTGGCGATGTCGGCGACCACCAGCGGGGCGGCACCGGTGCGCAGCGCCTCCTCCATGCACCACAGCAGGTCATCCTCGCGCTGGGCATCGACCATGAGCAGCCGACCGGGGTTGAAATAGGGGGCGATACCCTCGGCGTGCAGATGGGTGCCGCGCCAGGCTTGGCGGATCCAGATGACCGGCCCGTCCATTTTCGCCGCCAGCATCAGGGCAAGGGTGCGGCGGGACGGGCCGCAAAGTTCGTGGGCGCGGCCAAGGGTTAGCGCGATGCCTATGGCAAGGGTGACCTGCCGCGGTTGGCGGATCGGGTGCCGGTGTAGTTTTTTGGGCGCGTGGGACTGTATGGGGCTTTCCGTGTCGATTGTTCGTGGTATGTTCTATTTGATTGACGGCACGGAATCAATCCGCTTAGGTCCTACTTATCCACAAAATCCACGAGCCTGCAGGCAGGAGGCGAGCCCATGACCGATGTTCCCGTACAACTCTC
>JANMOK010000122.1:0-5590 GCA_031369165.1 Paracoccaceae bacterium | reverse complement strand
GGCGTTTTGAGTTCCGCCATCCAGGCGCCATAAAGCCGTTCGGGCTGCGCCGAAAAAATGTTTTTGCGCGCCAGCCTGATGCGGCGGAACAGCGACAGTTTTTCCGGGCGCGACTTGGGCTTGGGCGGGATTGGGCAATTGGAACGTTCCATATTGCAACTGTAGTGAAAGGTCACATGTCGGTAAATGGCGAGAGCACGCGTTCGTCGCGCGTCGCAGTCGATCCCCGCGCACCATAACGTTGGCGCAGCGTCATCGGCCCGGCGGTAATGGCGAAATAGTCATAGCCGCGCGGAAAATCGAAAGCGCACAGGTATTGGATATGGCGGCGGAAGAACCGCAATTTGGTTTTCGCCTGCGTTTCCGGCGAAAGGCTTTGCGAAAATGCGGCCGAGATGATGCGGGGCCACAGTTTTTTGTCGGAGCCAGGGTCAACACCCGTGACGCTGACCGGATCGCTGAGCGCGAAACAAGCGCCATCACCGGGGGCCGAGACATCGACCCAGGTCAGGCGCGGGTCTTGTGCCAACTGGTGGAGCGCGGAACGCAAAGATTGGGCTTTTGGCAGAAACGACACCATTGGAATGACCTGACCAATGGTCAACAGCGACAATTGCGCGGTTTCAGGGCAATCGCGCAGCACATTTGCCGCGACATCCACCGCCAGATGCGCGCCGGTGGAATGGCCGACGATCAGAACTTCGTCGAACCCGTCTGCGAGCGCTAAATGTACACGGCGGGTGAATTCCGCCAGTCGTGGCACAAGGGCGCTGGGAATTGCCCCGCCATTTTGCGCCGAGAAGATAAAGTCCAGAGCCAGGTAATATCCATAAATCCGCCCGTCATATTTGCGAAACACCATCAGCAGCGCAACCGTCAGCGTCAATCCGGCGGCAAGCGCCAAAGCGAAAGGAACCGAAGCGATATTTGTGAGGGAATTGCGCGCAATTCTGCCGACAAAAGCCGCCACGCCCAATTGCGATGACAGCATGAACACCGGATACAGCGCCGCGATCATCGGTTGCGGGCGAAGCCGGAACAGCCGCAGCAAGGCACCGGTGCGAATATAATAACCCAGCGTGCCAAACATCCGAAGATAAGTCTGCAAGACATTGAATTGCATCGAGTTTTGCACAATATCGTTCCATTGCAGGAATTCAATATGTGCCGATGTATGCTGGTCACCCGCGGTGATTCCGGCGTTCCAGCCATAGGTTTCGGCCCCGGTCCGGCCGACTACTTTCAACGTGTAGCCACAGATGGCCGCCTGTTTTGCACCTTCGCTGCGATACAATTCGCGATACCGCCTTGGCGGAATTGGATCATATCCCGGAATGTAGAAAACAATCCGGCGGGCAACGGGTTGAGCAGGCAGTTCGGTCATCTCACGTCAGCCAATGGCGCCGAGGGCAGGAAAGAGTTCGAGCAGCCAGAATGCAAAAGCCGTGAAAGCGCCGCTTGCCATAGCGATACCAATAACGACCAGCATCGCCCCGATGACCGCTTCTACAGTGCGCATGTATGGCTTTAGTTTCATCAAGTACATCGTTGATTCGTTGAGAAATATGGCAACGATTATGAAGGGAGTGCCCAGGCCGATGGCGTAGGTGGCAAGCAAGGCGGTACCGCGCGGGAGCGAGGTTTCTTGCGCCGACATCGCCAGGACCGCGCCCAGGACCGGTCCAAGGCAAGGCGACCAGCCAAAGGCAAATGCCAAGCCAAGGATGTAAGCACCAACGGCGGTTCCGCCTTGGCGGCCACTGTTGAAACGCAAGTCGCGGCTGAGGAACGGGATATGCAACAGCCGCAGGAAATGCAGGCCGAACACGACAATGACAATGCCCGAAACTACCGCCATTTGACGTTGATATTGTTGAAATACCTGCCCGGCGGAGGCCGCGACAAGGCCAAGGATCAAAAACACGCTGGAAAGCCCCAGCACAAAAAACGCCGCTGTAAAGATAGCGGCGCGGCGGTCGTGCCTTTCAGCGGGATCAAGCGATGCGCCTGCCATGAAGGCAACATAGGCCGGCACGATGGGCAAGACGCTGGGGCTCAGAAAACTCAGGAACCCGGCAATGAGCGCAACGAGCAGGGACAGGCCGAGCGAATCGGTCAAAAGATCGGTTTCAAACATCGGCCCACCTGAATTGCATTTGCCCCTGCTTAGCGGTTGCCGTCAGCAAGGTCACGTGGGGGATGGCTCAATTCACATGGACTTGTCAGGGCCGGATTGTTACCGCAGGAAAATGGAATGCGACGCCGAACTGGATGCGCGCGGATTGTTGTGTCCGCTGCCGGTACTGAAGGCGCGAAAGCGTCTGAATGCTTTGACCGGCGGCCAGATTTTGCTGGTCTTGGCCGATGATCCTGCCGCAGCAATAGATTTCCCGCATTTTTGTCAGGAACAGGGGCATGATTTGATAAAGGCGGCAGGCGGCGAATATTGGCTGCGCAAGGGCGTTGCTTGAAATTGGAACCGTTCTATAGTCCGCGCGGGTTTTGGAGTGTGCGATGGATTGGGACAAATTGCGGATTTTTCACGCCGTCGCCGATGCGGGCAGTTTGACGCACGCGGGCGATTCGCTGTTTCTGAGCCAATCAGCTGTCAGTCGGCAAATACGCGGGCTGGAGGAAAGCCTGAATGTTGTCTTGTTCCACCGGCACGCGCGTGGATTGATTTTGACCGAACAGGGCGAGTTGCTGTTTGAGGCGACCAAATCGATTGCCAAAAAGCTGGACGCTGCCGAGGCGCGGCTGCGCGACAGCAAGGACGAGGTGTTTGGCGATTTGCGGGTGACCACGACTTTGGGGTTTGGCACCCTGTGGCTGGCGCCGCGATTGCCGCGATTGTACGAGTTGTATCCGCATTTGAAGATCGACCTGATCCTGGAAGAACGGGTGCTGGATTTGCCGATGCGCGAGGCGGACGTGGCGATACGGATGAAAGAGCCAAGCCAGGCCGATCTTGTGCGGCGACGGTTGATGGAGGTGAAGATCAAGCTGTTCGCCTCAAAGGATTATCTGGCCAAGAACGGCACCCCATTGACGGCCGAAGATATGGCAAAACACCGGATTATCACCCAACGTGCGACCGACCCGCAGGTGACAGCCGGGAAGGAATTTGTGGAACAGTTTGTATCGGCCGAGCGGACGTCGCATCTGACCGTGAACAACTATTTCGGCATTTTGCAGGCGGCCCTGCACGGACTTGGCGTGGGCGCCCTGCCCGATTATTCGGCCAGCGAATTTCCCGAACTGGTCAACGTGCTGCCCGATATGGAAAGTCGACCGATACCGGTTTATCTGGCCTATCCAGAAGAGCTGCGGCATTCCAAACGGGTGGCGGCATTCCGGGATTTTGTGCTGGCCGAAATCGCGGATTATCGCAAGGGTCTGCGGACAGAGGCCGAGGCTTCTTCATAATTTGAACATTATTTACCTGTAGCTATGCGTGCAGGTGATAGCGGTTATGCGGTGCGAATCGGTCATTTAGTGTTGAATGGTTTGCCTGCCTTCCCTATATCCCCTCGTGAAGCTGATCGGCCGTTCGCGGTTTTGATGCAGCTTCATCCTCCCTGTTGGACTTGGGCCGAGCTTTGCTCGGCCTTTTTTTTGCTGTTTGCAAACGCGGTTTCCGGGGTTTCCTCGGCACGGTCGCCGCACTAAAAGACCGCCAGCCAATTCAACGCAGGACGGTCCGATGCAAGCCGAACCCGATATCTCCGCCGAACTTGTGGCCGCGCACGGGCTGAAAGCTGACGAATACCAGCGCATCCTGGAACTGATCGGACGGGTGCCAAGTTACACCGAGCTGGGAATTTTCTCGGCGATGTGGAACGAGCATTGTTCGTATAAATCCTCCAAGAAATGGTTGCGCACCCTGCCCACCACCGGACCGCAGGTGATTTGTGGGCCGGGCGAAAATGCCGGCGTGGTCGATATTGGCGACGGGCAGGCGTTGGTGTTCAAGATGGAGAGCCACAACCACCCGTCATATATCGAGCCGTATCAAGGCGCTGCAACCGGTGTGGGCGGCATATTGCGCGACGTGTTCACGATGGGAGCACGGCCGATTGCTGCGATGAATTAACTGAGTTTTGGTGCGCCGTCGCATCCGAAAACCAAGTCCCTGGTGGCGGGTGTGGTGCATGGTGTGGGGGGTTACGGCAATTGTTTTGGCGTGCCCAATGTCGCGGGCGAAGTGCGCTTCCATGCCAGTTACAATGGCAATTGTCTGGTCAACGCTTTTGCCGCCGGACTGGCCGATGCCGACAAGATTTTCTATTCGGCGGCGTCCGGCGTGGGGATGCCGGTGGTTTATCTGGGGGCCAAGACCGGCCGCGATGGCGTTGGCGGGGCGACCATGGCCTCATCTGAATTCGACGCTGGAATCGAAGAGAAACGCCCGACCGTGCAAGTGGGTGACCCGTTTACCGAAAAGCGGCTGATGGAAGCATGTCTGGAGCTGATGGCGACGGGTGCCGTTATTTCCATTCAGGACATGGGTGCAGCGGGACTGACCTGTTCAGCGGTTGAGATGGGTGACAAGGGTGGTTTGGGGGTGCGGCTGGACCTCGAAAAAGTGCCGGTGCGCGAGACAAATATGACCGCCTATGAGATGATGCTGTCGGAGTCCCAGGAACGTATGCTGATGGTGCTGCGACCGGAGAAGGAGGCGGTGGCCAAGGCGGTATTTGACAAATGGGATTTGGACTTCGCAATTGTCGGTGAAACGATTGCCGAAGACCGGTTTTTGATTTGCCTGAACGGTGAAGTGAAAGCCGACCTGCCGTTGAAGGCATTGTCGGGGTCTGCGCCGGAGTATGATCGGCCATGGCTGCCAACGCCAAAGGCCAAACCGACGCCGAATGTGCCTGCTATTGATATGGGAACGGCATTGCTGGCCCTGATGGGCAGCGCAAATTATTCTTCACGGCGTTGGGTATGGGAGCAGTATGACTATACCGTCATGGCAGACACGATTGTTGTGCCGGGATCGGACGCGGGTGTCGTACGGGTGCACGGGACCAAGAAGGCGCTGGCCTTCACGTCCGACGTTACGCCGCGCTATTGCAAGGCAAACCCGGTTGAAGGCGGCAAACAGGCTGTGGCGGAAGCTTATCGCAACCTGTGCGCAACGGGTGCAAAGCCTTTGGCTGCGACAGACAATCTGAATTTCGGCAATCCGGAAAAACCGGAAATCATGGGGCAGTTTGTCGGCTGCATCCAAGGGATTGGCGAAGCATGTCTGGCTTTGGGCATGCCGATCGTTTCTGGCAATGTCAGCTTGTACAACGAGACTGATGGGCGGGCGATCTTGCCGACGCCGACAATTGGGGCTGTCGGGCTGCTGGAAAACATCTCCGGGCTCATGCGCATGGCAGGCAAGGCGGGCGATACGTTGATGATCATCGGCGAAACCCGGGGTCACCTTGGGCAATCAGCGCTTTTGGCGGAGTGTTTCGGTATCGAGGCTCTTCGCAGGCAAGGGACGCTGACCCCGGCGATCGAAGTCACGGGCGCGCGCGTCCGCTACGGCGCCGGCGACGTCCTCGACGTGCCGGCGCTTTCCGTGGGGCGCGGGGAA
>JANMOK010000121.1:0-1984 GCA_031369165.1 Paracoccaceae bacterium | reverse complement strand
CCTGCTGCATGCTTTGCGCGACGGCCTTTTCCACGCGGATATGCACCAAGGCAATCTGAAACTTGGCCCGGATGGGGCGCTGATCGCGCTGGATTTCGGTATCATGGGCCGGATCGATGCCTATACGCGGCGAGTCTATGCCGAGATATTAATGGGCTTTCTGAAAAAGGATTACCGTCGCGTTGCCGAGGTGCATTTCGAAGCCGGCTACGTGCCGCGCGGACAGGATATGGAGGCTTTCGCCCAAGCCTTGCGCTCGGTCGGTGAGCCGATCTTCGGGCAGGAAGCGCAGAAAATTTCGATGGCACGGCTTTTGGCGCATTTGTTCGATGTTACCGAACGTTTTGGCATGGAAACCCGCACCGAACTGATCTTGCTGCAACGCACGATGGTGGTGGTTGAAGGCGTAGGCCGCAGCTTGAACCCGGCGCTCAACATCTGGGATGCCGCCAAGCCGGTGGTTGAAACCTATATCCGCGACAATCTTGGGCCTTTGGCGGCGCTGAAGGCTCTGGGTGAGACAGCAATGGTGTTGGCGCGGTTCGGGCCTAGACTGCCTGAATTGGTGGAAAAAGCGCTGGTGCGGTTGAATTCGGATGAGCCGGTGGCCAAACGCCAGTCTGTTTGGCCAGTTTGGGTTTGGTCGGGGATCGGGGCGCTAGGCGGCGCGGTGGTGGTCTATGCGTGGCTGCGACTTTTGTAACGGACCAACGCCGCCAATTCCGCCTGGAACCCTAGCGCATATTTCTTCAGCCCCTGCGCCACCTGCCATTGGCAATACGCCGCCATGCGCCAGTGGAAAAGCGGGGCCAGGGCGTGGTAGCGGGTTACCGCGGTTTGATCGGGGTAAGCGTCCAGAAATGTTTGCCTCTGCTCGCTCGTCAACAACCCCGGTCCAAACAGCAATTGCATTGCCGGTGATAGAAAACCTGCCAAATCTTCTGCCGCGTCGCCATTGCGCGGGCACTGCCAATCAATCAGCGTCAGCTTGGTTCCATTCACGATAATGTTGTTGGCGGTGATGTCGCCATGAATGAACGCCGGTTTGGCTGGAGCCAGGGTTGGCAACGGCGGGCAGGGCGCGAAATCGCCGTTGCCTTGCAGCAGTTTGCGCCCGATTTCAGCGATGGATTGCACCGAATTGGTACTATTTGGCAAGTCGGGCAATGGCTGTTGGTGCAAGTGGCCCAAGATCCGCGCCACCAGCTCGGGCTTGCTTTGCCAAGGCTTTCCATCGACGTGCTGATAGACCAGAATTTCCCCGGCGCTGCTATCCAGCAAGGCCAGTGGCTTTGGCGCGATGCTGGAATGTTGTAGCGCCGACAGGGCCGCGAATTCATCTTTAGCCGAATTCCCAAACATGGCGTTCGCTTGATTGGCGCGAAAGACTTTGATCACCAGTTCGCCGCTGAGAAAAACCAGATTGGTGCGCCCGCCGTGCAGCGGCAAAAGCGGCAAAGACGTATCAAAACCAGCCGCAAGTAAAGCGGCACGCACGGCGTCGATGGGCAAAGGCTTATTCGGCAACCAGTTTCACCAAGTCACCCGGCTGTGGTTCCTCGCTCAAGTCATAGCCGTTCAGAACCCGAAAATAACCCTCGCGATATTCGCTGAATGGGAAAGAGGCGGCAAGAAAAGCTGCGGTATCGCCTGCCTGAACTTGGTACGTTTCAAGTGTATATGGGCGCAAAGCAGCGGCCTCGCCCGCCGACAACGCGCGGAATGAATAAACAGCATCAGCCAAGGCTTCTGCGGTGGCATGTTCAGCGATGGCCGAAACGCCGGTAAGCCGGATGATTTGCCCTTCAAATCGAATGGCGGTCAGCTGAACGATGATCTCGCCGCGCCTGATGCGGGCAGGAACCGAAACTGTGGCGGCTTCCAGACCATTGACTGTGATCGCCTGCACCTCTCCGGGTTGGCCAATGCGCACGTCATTGGCCAGTCCCGGCAGCCAGGTGCGATTGATGAAGCGGCGCAGGTT
>JANMOK010000116.1:0-7227 GCA_031369165.1 Paracoccaceae bacterium | reverse complement strand
GTGCATCATATCACGATTGTCGGGGCGGACCGGCAGACGTCGATTGATTTCTGGGAAGGCGTGCTGGGCATGCCGTTCGTGTTCGAGCAGCCCAATCTGGACAAGGCTTCGGAAAGTCATTTGTATTTCGACCCCGGCGATGGGCGGCTGATCACCGTGTTCACCGATGACAGCCGAAAGCCAGATGGCCGACGCACGCCGACCGAAATTGGCTGCGTGCATCATCTGGCATTTTCGGTATCGCAGGCGACGTTTCGCCAGGCGGTCGAGCGGCTGGACGAGCGCGGCATTACCCATTCAGGGCCGAAGGATCGCGGCTTTATGGATTCGATCTATTTCAAGGATCCGCTGGGGTTGTTGATCGAATTGGCGTCGTATCGCTTCGAACCGCCCTATGGGTGGTCACATGGGCAGGTGATGCTGGAGGCCCACAAAATTCGCGTGGCACGCGGCGATTACAATATCGCCGAGATTCATCTGGCCGATGCGATTGAGGTTTTGACGGCGCGAAACCGCGATAGCCTGTCGAGCGACCGCAGCCCGAAAGACCCGTATAAAAAAATGTAACTCATGGAGGAAGCTATGAAACTTTATTGCCATCCCGCCTCGATCACGTCACGTCCCGTGCGGCTTTACATCGCCGAGAAGGGTTTGAAAGTTCAGGAAGAAATCGTCGATCTCTTCACCGGCGCGCATCACTCCCCGGAATACATCGCCATCAACCCAAGCCGGCTGGTGCCGGTGCTGGAGGACGGCGATTTTCGCCTGACCGAGCACGGGGCGATTCTGAAATATCTTGCCGAAAGCAACAACTTTCCCGAATACCCCAAAGACCTGAAAAAACGCGCCAAGGTCAACGAGATCATGGATTGGACCAACATCAATTTCTATCGCGACTGGGGTTACAATCTTGTCTATCCGCAGATTTTCGACCACCACAAACGACCCAGTGACGAGGGGCAGAAAGTGGCAAATGAATGGGGTTTGAAGAACAGCAAGTTCTGGTTTGACGTGCTCGACACCCATTGGCTGGGTGATGGGCGCAAGTATCTGACCGGTGACGACATCACCATTGCCGATTATTCGACCGGGTCAATCGTGGCCTTGGGCAATGCCATCCGCTGGGATTTGAAGCCTTATCCCAATGTCGCGCGGTGGATGGATAATGTGAAAAAGCTGAAGCACTGGGGCGATGTCAGTTCGATGCTGGACGGGTATCACGCCAGTTTAGAGGGGCAAAAGTTTGTGCGGTAGGGTGCGCATTCTGCGCTCCGATCCGACCCAAGAAAATGGTGCGAAAAATGCGCACCCTACGGGTTGATTGGGCGGGGCATGTCATCTGATCAACACGCGGGCCACCTGGGTGCTGTGTATGGGGCGTCGCGACCCGATGAGGTGGCGGCGCTGTACGACGGCTGGGCGGTTTCCTATGAGGCGGAAATGGCCGCTGCTGGCTATCGTCACCCATCGGTTGGCGTGGCACTGCTAGCGCGGTACCTGCCGCGTGGCGCGGCACCGGTATTGGATGCTGGATGTGGCACCGGGCTTGTAGGGCAATGGCTGGGGATATTGGGTTATCCGGTGGTTGAGGGTCTGGATATCTCCGAGGGGATGCTGGCGGTTGCGCGGGGCAAAAGTTGTTACACGCGGCTGCATTGTTTGGCCTTGGGCGGGGCTTTGCCGTTTGCGGATGCAGCGTTCGCGGGGGTGATTTCGACGGGTGTATTTACCACGGGCCATGTCGGGGCCGAGGGGTTGGACGAATTGGTGCGGATTTGCCGGGTTGGCGGCGTGGTGGTTCTGACGGTGAAGATGGCGATTTGGGACGGCGGGTTTGCGGCGCGGATTGCGGAAATGGGGTCGGTTGAGGTGGTTGAACAGACGGCGCCTTATGTTTCCATGCCGGGGGAAGCAGGGACTTCACCAAGTCTGGCGGTGGTGTTGCGGCGGGCGTTTGAAATTTGAGTATTTGAAGAACCCTGAATGCGGGGATTTAGCCCCTTGTCCGGGCATTTTTGGGGTCGAAAAGCGGTTCCAAAGTGACATTGGCTGCGCGGGTTTCACCGGCGATGACAAGTTCGTATTTCGCTTTCAGGACGTAGTCGGCGGTCGTACTTTCGGGGTTGCGGATATAGCCAAAACCGATGGATTTTCCGATGGTGTAGCCAAAACCGCCGCTGGTCAGATAGCCTGCTTGTTTGCCATCGCGCAGGATGGTCTCACGGCCCAACAGGACGGCGTCAGGGTCATTGACGGTGAAACAGGCGAGACGTTTCTTAAGTGACTCCAGCGCCCGTTTTTCGAGGGCCGCGCGTCCTATGAATGGCGTGCTGGTTTTCATCTTGACCGCCCAACCAAGGCCGGCTTCGAACGGGGTGTCGTTGGCGGTGATGTCGCTGCCCCAAGCGCGGTAGAATTTCTCGAGGCGCAAGGATTCAAGGGCGCGATAGCCGATGGGGGCGATTTGGTGCGGTTTTCCGGCGTGCATCAGGGCGTCGAAAACTTCGCCTATGGCTTTGATTGGGATGTGCAATTCCCAGCCGAGTTCGCCGACATAGGTGACGCGCAGGGCGTTGAGGGCGTGACCGGCGATTTGGATGGCGCGGACGCTGCCGAAGGGGGCGTTTTGGTTGTTCATGTCAGTGGTAGTGACGGCTTGCAGAACATCGCGCGAGCGTGGCCCCATCAGGGATAGGGTGCCGAATTCTTCGGTGATGTCGATGAGTTTAGTGTCCATTCCGACCGGGATGTGTTCGGCGATCCAAGCGGCGTCATGGGTGCGAAAACCGGTGCCGGTAACAATGTAGAAATGGTCGTCGGCGAGGCGGGCGACCGTCAGGTCGGCCTCGATGCCGCCGCGGCTGTTGAGCAGTTGGGTGTAGGTCAGTGTGCCGGGTTCGCGGGCGACGCGGTTGGCGCTGATGTGTTCCAGCGCGGCGGCGGAATCGGGGCCGCGCAGGTCGTATTTGGCGAAGGAGGATTGGTCGAAAATGCCAACGTGGTTGCGGACATGGCGGTGTTCTTGCCCGACATGTTCAAACCAGTTCTGGCGGCCCATGGAGTTTTGGTCCTTGAGCTCAACGCCCTTTGGCGCAAACCAGTTGGGCCGTTCCCAGCCGAGTTTAGAGCCGAAAACCGCACCGCGGGCTTGCAGGCGGGCGTAGAGGGGCGAAGTGATGAGGGGGCGGCCAGAAGTGTATTCCTCGTGCGGGAAGCCGATGGTGTAATGCTTGCCATAGGCCTCGGCGGTGCGCTCGGCGACCCAATTACGGTCTTTGTGCATGGCGCTGAAGCGGCGAATGTCGACCACCCAAAGGTCCATTGGCGCTTCGCCGTGCATCACCCAATCGGCCAGCACCCAGCCCGCGCCGCCACCAGAAGCAATGCCAAAGGCGTTGAAGCCAGCGCCGACGAACATGTTTGTGCACTCGGGGGCGGGGCCGAGGATGAAATTGCCGTCGGGGGTGAAGGATTCTGCGCCGTTGATCATTTGCTTGACCCCGGCGTTGGCCAGCGCCGGAATGCGGGCGATGGCTTGGGTCATATGCTGTTCGAAATGGTCCCAGTCGTCGTCAAACAGGCTGAAGGCATGGTCGTTTGGCACGTCATCCAGCGTCCAGATTTGCGGATTGGGTTCATAGCCACCCATGACGAGGCCGCCGACTTCCTCTTTGAAATAAGTGCGGCGGTCGGGGTCGCGGATGGTGGCGAGGTCGGGGGTGATGCCGGGGATTTTTTCGGTGATGATGTATTGGTGTTTGACGGGTTGCAGCGGCACGTTGATGCCCGCCATCGCGCCAATCTGGCGGGCCCATTGGCCACCGCAGTTGACGACTTTTTCGCAGGTGATGGGGCCTTGGGTGGTGTGGACGGCGGTGATGGTTTTACCGGTCAGGGCGAAGCCGGTGACACGGATGTTTTCGACAATTTTCGCGCCGTGCATGCGGGCGCCTTTGGCCAGCGATTGGGTGATGTCGGAGGGGCTGGCTTGACCGTCGGTGGGCAGCCAGCTTGCGCCGACAAGGTCGCTGGTTTCCAAGAGCGGCCACATGGTTTTGACTTCGGCGGGCGAGATCAGGTCCATCTGCATGCCGAAACTTTTCGCCGTTGTGGCGAGGCGTTGGTATTCGGTCCAGCGGTCTGGATTAGTGGCGAGGCGCAGGCAGCCGGTCATTTTCCAGCCGGTTTCAAGGCCGGTTTCGGCTTTGAGGTTTTTGTAGAGTTCGACGGAGTATTTGAGGACCTGGGTGATGGAGGCGGAAGATCGCAGTTGCCCGACAAGGCCCGCAGCGTGCCACGTGGAACCGCTGGTCAACTGGCCTTGTTCCAGCAACAACACCTCGGCCTTGTGGTCGCGGGAGAGGTGATAGGCTGTCGAGCAGCCTATGATGCCGCCGCCGATGACAATGATTTGGGCGTGGCTGGGCAGGGTCATTTGGTCTGGTTGAATTTGATGAAAGCGGCGTCGAGCCGGTTCAGATTTTCGCGCGCATATGCTTCGAAGTCGACGCCTGGCGTGGTCAGGAAAAGGCTGGAGACCAAACTCCACATCGCCTCGCGAAGGAGTGCGGCACAGAGCATGGCCCGGAATGCCTTCTGCAAAGGGATATCTGAACGCGCGCCGAAATAGGCTGTCAGCAGCCGTTCCGCCTGCTCGTCATCCATGCTGGAATTCGCGGCCACACTTGCCAAGTCGAACATCGCCGTGCCGAAACCGGCATATTCAAAATCAATCAGCAACAATTTTTTGCCGTCGTGCAAGAAGTTGGCTGGCAGCAGATCGTGATGGCCGAAAATGATCGGCAGCGGCACCTGGGCCGTTTCCAACCTCCAATCGGCGGCCACAACATAGTCTTTGACACTGTGCCACCAATTCGAATGGTGCTCGCGCAATATGCGGCCATAGTCCCGGATCACGTGGAACGGCCAAAACAGGTAAGCGGGACCGGAGACGCGGGCCGGCATTTCGGTGTGAAACGATCGCAACAGCCCGCCGATCAGTTCGGGCGCAGCGACAACATCCGCCGCAGTCCATGTGCGTCCTTCGATGAAGCGGCTGACCATGCAGCCGGGTTGCGAATAGACCACTTCGGGGGCGAAACCGGCCTCGAATGCTGCCTTGGCTGTCATCACTTCGCGGTCGCGCAAGACGTGGTGGAACGGGTAGTCGATGCCGAAACGCACGACGTATTTGCCGGTCTTGTCGGTGACGAGGTAGCTTTCGTTGGACAGGCCGCCGTGCAGGGGTGCGATGGAAATTGGAACGTTCCAAATTGGCAGGGATTTGATGCGGTCCTCAAGCATGGCGGGATATTTCGCGCAGCATGTTCAGGATGGCGTAGTCGTTTGCGTCGTCCAATGGCAGCGGCACCGATGACATCAGGGCGATGATTGTTTCGGTTGACGGGTCGATCCACAGCCATTGGCCGTGGATGCCGACGGCGCACAGTTCGCCCTCACCGGTTTCGTACCAATAGCTGCGGTAGGAACCGCGCGGGAAGAAATCGGACTGGTCGCTTGCGGACCACAAGGCGCGTTGGCCGCCGTGCCAGAGGTCGGTGATCCAGCTTTCGGGCACAATTCCGGCACCGTTCAGGCGGACCAACTCGCCCAAACGCGCAAGGTCGCGGGTGGTGACCGACATGCCGCCACCGGCGCGAGAGGTGCCGATGCGGTCAACGGTGATGAAGGCGTCGGAATGGGCATTCATCGGCTTCCACAACAGGTCAGAAATAAGCTCGGGCAGGCGTTTTCCGGCGGCGCGTTCCAGAACGATGCCGGTCATTTCAGCGGCGGGGGTTTGATAGGCGTGCTGACTTCCGTGCGGATGTTGGCCTTTTTGGATTGTGGCAAAGAAGGTGAGCATATCAGGGACCGGATCGTCGGCGCGGGCGGGGTTCCACAGCATGGAGCGACGGTAACGGTCGTAGGCTCCGTTGGGGTCGAGGTAGTCCTCGGCGAAATCGAGGCTGGTTTGCATGTCGAGCAGGTTGCGCAACGTTGCGTCGGCGAAGGCGGAACCTTTGACTTCGCGGACGTGTTTGATGACGGGATCGTTTTCGGTCAGTTTGCCTTGGCCGATGAGAATGCCTGCCAGCAATCCGGTGGCGGATTTTGAGATGGAAAAGATCAGATGCGGCTTGGTCGGGTCGCAATAGGGCGCGTGCCATTCGGCGATGAATTGTCCTTGGCGCATGATGCAAAGGCTATCGGCGTGGGTGGCCGCAAGGTGTTTGGCCAGACCCAAATCGGCGAAAGGACCGAGGTCCAATTGCGGCGTTTCGGTTTGGACATTGGCCCAGATCACCGCCGAGGGCACGAATTCACCGACGTGTTGAAACGCGTATTTGGAGAACGGTGAAAGCCGCCAGTTTGACAGGTTGATGTCGCGGCGATGCGGGATCATTGGCCTTCGAACCCGGTCAGGACGCCTATTGCGTTGACGCCGATTTCGGCCACGGCATAGCCGCCTTCCATGACGAAGAGCGTGGGCAGGTTGAGTTGGCGAATGCGTTTGCCGATTTTGGGGTAGTCGGTGGATTTCAGTTTGAAAGCACTGATCGGGTCGTTCTCGAAAGTGTCAACACCAAGCGAGACGAGGACAATGTCGGGTTTGTACGCTGTGAGTTTCGTGCACGCATCTTCCAGAGCCTCGCTCCATTTGTCGAAGGCGGTGCCTGCTGGCATCGGGTAATTGGTGTTCAAACCTCGCCCGATACCATCGCCTATTTCGTCGACATGGCCGAGGAAATAAGGGTATTCGAACAGCGGGTCGCCATGCAGGTTAAGAACTTGCACATCGGCGCGGGAATAGAAGATTTCCTGTGTGCCGTTGCCGTGGTGATAGTCAACATCAAGGATCGACACCCGTTTCGCGCCGTGGTCGAGGAAATGCTGGGCGGCGACGGCGATGTTGTTGATGTAGCAATAACCGCCGAAAAACCGGCTGCCCGCGTGGTGGCCGGGTGGGCGGCAGAGGGCGAAGGCGGAAGATTCGCCTTGTTGGACAACGGTTGCAGCGGTCAGAGCGACATCGTGCGAGGATTTGATCGCGTCCCAGGTTCCGGCAACGAAACTGGCGCCACCGTCCATCGAATAGAACCCAAGCTTGCCGTCGATGCAGTCGGGCACGCGGTCGTTGCGCAGGCCACGGATCGGCCAGGTGAACGGTATGGCGCTGCCGGTTCGGCCTTCGGCGAGCCAGAGATCATAGACTTGTGGCAGGAA
>JANMOK010000064.1:0-2147 GCA_031369165.1 Paracoccaceae bacterium | reverse complement strand
GCGCTGCCCGCCACGGTTTCGGCGAGGATTTCTCCCGCCAATGTCGCCATCGCAATGCCGTGGCCGGAATAGCCTGAGGCGTTGAAAACATTGCCTGCCAGTCGTTGAAAATTCGGCAGGCGGTTCATGGTAATGGCAAGGGTGCCGCCCCAGGAATGGTCGATTTTTGCATCGGCCAATTGCGGGTAAATTTCGAGCATGGCCTTGTGCGGAAGGCGGGCAAGGTTGGCGGGGAAGCGATAGCCATAGGTCTCGCCGCCGCCAAACAGCAGGCGATGATCGGCGGTGCGGCGGAAATAGTTGATAACGAACTTGCTGTCCGCCACCGCCACATCGTCGCGGATCAGGCTTTTGGCGCGGTCTTCGCCCAAAGGTTCGGTGGTCAAGATGAAATTGTTCATCGGCATCACGCGGGCGGCGACTTTCGGTTCGATTGCGCCCAGATAGCCGTTGCAGCCAAGGATCAGGAACTTGGCGCTGATCGCGCCGTGACCGGTTGTCACCCGCACCGTCTTACCATCGCTGTGCGACAGCATCCGCGTGCGCTCGAATATCCGCACCCCAGCTTTCGCCGCCGCCCTAGCCAGACCCAGAGCATAATTCAACGCGTGCAGATGCCCTGAACCCATGTCCAAAGTGCCGCCGAAATAGGCTTTTGTCCCCAGCATTTCGCAGATTTCGGCCCGTTCAATCCCGCGAATATCGCCATAGCCATAATCGCGGTTCAGCATGTCGGCATAGGCCAGTGAATGCGCCACAAAGCGGGGTTTGAGATCGGCATGCAAGATGCCGTCCTTCCAGTCACAGGCAATCGCATGTTCGGCAATCAGCGCCTTGACGCGGGCCTTGGCCGTTTCAGCCAAATCCCACAGCGCCCGCGCGTGGGACTTGCCCAACACGCGTTCCAGCGCGTCCTGTGCCACGCGCTGACCCGACCCTACTTGCCCGCCGTTGCGGCCTGAGGCACCCCAGCCAACGCGCTGGGCGTCGATCAGGGTCACATCGTAACCGCGTTGTGCCAAATGCAGTGCCGCTGACAAGCCGGTATAGCCGCCGCCAACCACGCAGACATCGCAGGCGACATCACCCGCCAAAGGCAGATACGGCGGCAAAAAATTTGCCGTCGCGGCGTAATACGAAGGCGGGTATTCCCCCGCCTTATCGTTGACGTCCAGCAGGTTCATACATTGGTCATCAGATGCTCGCGCTCCCACGGGGAAATAACCTGCTGGAACGCTTCGGCCTCGTGCCGCTTGACGGCTTTATACACGGAGCAGAATCCTTTGCCCAACACGTCGGTCACCGGATGGTCATCGGTGAACAGGTCCAGCGCCTCTTGCAGACCGCGCGGCAAGGCACGTGGCAGGTTATACGCCTCGCCAGAAACGGACGTGCGCGGTGTCATCTTGTTCTTCATCCCTAAATAGCCGCAGGCCAGCGAGGCCGCCATCGCCAAGTAAGGGTTGCAATCCATGCCGACCACGCGGTTTTCCACCCGCCGCCCTTCGGGCGATGAAATTGGAATGCGTATCCCCGTCGTGCGATTGTCAGCCCCCCATTCAAGGTTGATCGGGGCCGAGGCACCGACCACGAAACGCCGATACGAATTCACATAAGGAGCCAGCATCGACAGCACAGCAGGCAAATAGGTCTGCAGCCCGGCGATGAAGCCGTAAAACTCGTCAGTCGCTTTGTTATCTGCGTTATTGAAAATGTTCTTGCCGGTTTTGATATTGGCGATGCTTTGGTGAATGTGCATTGCCGATCCCGGCTCGTCCTGCATTGGTTTGGCCATGAAAGTGGCGAAACAGTTTTGCCGCAACGCCGCCTCGCGGATCATCCGTTTGAAGAAAAACACCTGATCGGCCAAGTTCACCGCATCGCCGTGGATCAGGTTGATCTCGACCTGACCCGCGCCACCCTCTTGGATAATCGTGTCAATCTCCAGCCCCTGCGCTTCGGCAAAATCATAGATGTCGTCGATTACCTGACCATATTCGTCCACCGCGCTCATCGAATAGGCTTGGCGGCTGGCGACGCGGCGACCAGAACGGCCCATTGGCGGCTCAATTGGCAGGTCGGGGTCGATGTTCGGTTTGGTCAGATAGAATTCCATCTCGGGTGCGACAATCGGTTTCCATCCCTCG
>JANMOK010000012.1:0-10225 GCA_031369165.1 Paracoccaceae bacterium | reverse complement strand
AGTCGAACAGGGCATAGCCGCGAAACTCGTCGAGTTTGACCGCAGCGACGGCCTCTTCCAGGCTTTTGCCGTCGGCAATCGCCGCTTCAACGCCCGCTTTGACTGCAGCCAGATAGTCGATGTGCCATTTCAGATCTTCGCGGGTGATCGGCACGCCGTGGCCGGGGATGATGCGGGCATCGGCCGGCAGGAAGTCATAGACTTTGGTCAAGGTGTCGAGCGTTGCCACCAGATGGCCGCCAAGCAGCCAAGGCAGCGCCGGTTTCGCGGCCACGATGGCATTGCCGGTCCACATCACTTTCGACTGCGGCTCCCAGACGAACAGGTCGCCGCCGGTCTGGGCAAAGCCGAAATCGATGATTTCCACAGTCTTGTCGCCCAAATCGAGCGTCATGCTTCCCCCGGCCGGGACCAGAATCTCGCCAGTCCGGGCGGTGATTTCCTCAATGCCCCGCCCGGCGCCGAAATTCTGGATCATGAAGGCCTTGTCGTCGGCGAGGTGCTGGTCGACATAGGCCTTGGCGCCGACATGCTGGATGATCGCGGTTTTGTCGGGCAAATACATGTTGCCATAGGAATGGTCGCCATGGGCGCTGGTGTTGACCGCGAATGTCGGCGCGCTGCCGGCGAGGGCCAGCACCTGGTCGTAGAGGCGCTCGTTGAGCATGGTTTCGATCAGCAGGCTGGCAGTGCTGCCGGCGATCAGTCCGCCGCTGGTGGCCGCTGGTCCGCCTGCGGTGTTGAGGTCTGCAGCATCGCTCGGGTAATAGGCATAGACGCCCGGCGCCATTTCCTGGCTGATCATCTCGACTTTGTTGCCATCCCAGACTGGTTCCGCCGCCTGCGCGAGCGGGGCTATCGCAGTGACGCCAAGAAAAAATATTGCTGTGGTGCTGAGTAATTTGCGGTTCGTCATGGTCGTCGTCCCCTTCCGAATTGCGTTTGACTTACGGCAACTTGGTCGGAATCCGGCGGGGCGACAATCACGCCAATGCTTGACTGTGTGTCAACAAAAAGGAGACATTGGCAGCGACCATGGACCAGCTGAACCAGATGCGCGCCTTCGTCGAAACGGCACAAGCAGGCGGCCTTGCCGCCGCCGGTCGCAAGCTGGGACTGTCGCGGGCACAGATCAGCAAACTGATCCTCGGACTCGAGTCCCGGCTCGGGGTCAAGCTCTTGTATCGCAACAGCCGCGCGCAGTCGTTGAGCGCGGCGGGTGCCGCCTATCTTGAGCGGGCGCTGGATGTGCTCGCCATGGTGGACGAGGCGGACCAAGCCGCAGGCAGCCTGCAGGCCGAACCCGCCGGTCTGATCAGGTTCAACGCGCCGATGTCGTTCGGCACGATCCGGCTGGCGCCGATCCTGCCGGAGTTTCTGCAGCGCTATCCGCAGATCGAGCTCCATGTGGAACTCGACGACCACCAGCTCGACCCGGTCGAGCACGGATTCGACTTGACCGTGCGGATCGCGGCGCTCGACGATTCCAGCCTGATCGCCCGCAAGCTGTGCCAGGTGCGGCGCCTGGTCTGCGCCAGCCCTGGTTATCTGGCGGCGCATGGCACGCCGGGTCGGCCGGCCGATCTGGGTCAGCACCAGTGCATTGTCTATGGCGCGTCGGCGGCCGCGCATCAATGGGCGTTCCATGGGCCTGCTGGCGTCGAAACGGTTGCCGTCAACGGCCAATTCAGCGCCAATAACGGCGACGTGATCCGCGAGGCCGCGCTCGCCGGTATCGGGATCATCGCGCTGCCGGACTTTCTGATCGAGGGTGACCTCGCCGCCGGCCGGCTGAAGCCGCTGTTGCCGGGCTGGTCAAGGCCGGCGTACGGTGTCTATGCGCTGTATCCGCCCAACCGGCAGTTGCCGCGCAAGACCCGCGCCCTGATCGATTTTCTTGCCGGGAAATTGACCACCGAACCGTGAAGCGGCTCAGCCCTTTGCTGCTGGCCCGGCGCTAGTTGCCAGATACTGGTGTACAAAAGCAATCGCCATGCTGCCTTCGCCCACCGCAGCAGCGACGCGCTTGACCGGGCCGGACCGCACATCGCCGCAGGCAAACACTCCCGGCAGGCTGGTTTCAACAAGATAGGGGTCGCGGTCTTCCTGCCAGCGCCCGGCCTTGATCAGATCGACGCCAGTCAGAACATAGCCGCGCGCGTCGCGGGCAATTTCATCGGGCAGCCAGCCGGTTTCGGCATCGGCCCCGATAAACACAAACAGACCTGCAGATTCCGCGCGGCTGACGGTGTTTTTCGCACGATCCACCAAGTCGATTGCAACAAGATTGCTGTCGCCGTGGACCGCATGAACCTCCGAGCGCAAGGCGACACGGATATTCGGTTTGTTGCGAATCTGGCCAACCAGATATTGCGACATACCCTTTTCGAGCGAATCGCCCCGAACGATCAAGGTAACGATACGGGCGTGGTTGGCAAAGAACATCGCCGCCTGTCCAGCCGAGTTGCCCGCGCCGATCAGGTGGATATCGAGGCCCTGCGACGCCTCCGCCTCGCTGCGTGATGCGCCGTAATAAACCCCTTTGCCGATCAGCCGGTCAAATCCCTCAATCGCCAGTCGCCGCCAGCTGACCCCGGTGGCAAGGATAATGGTGCGAGCCGTCAAAACCTCGCCACCATCCAGCGTAACTTGGCGCGGCTGTGGGTCAATGCCGACGGCCTGACGCGAGACCAGAATTTCTGCGCCCAGCCGCCGAGCCTGACGCAAAGCCCTGCTGGCGAGTTCGTCGCCCGATATGCCGTTCGGGAAACCGAGATAATTCTCGATTCGCGACGACGTTTCCGCCTGGCCTCCCGGTGCCTCGCGTTCCACGACCAATGTTCGCAGCCCTTCGGAAGCGCCATAAACGGCGGCGGCAAGACCGGCGGGACCGCCGCCGATGATGATTGTATCGTATTCCGAGAATTTTGGCGTGGTTTGCAGGCCCAGTGTCTGGGCCAGTTCTTTCGACTGAGGCTTGATCAGTGTTGTCCCGTCGGGCAGACACAGCGCGGGAAAGTCGTTTTCCGTCAGGTTTGACCCGGACCAACGCGCCGTTACCCGCGGGTCGTCGGGAGAGAACCAATCAAAAGAGATCTGGTTGCGTTGCAGGAACCGGCGCAAGTCAATGCAAGCCACGTCCCAGCGGCTGCCACACAGCACCACGCGCGACTTGCGCGGTTCGGCGGCAATCCCTTGCAAGCCACCAAGTCTTTCGCGCGCCAGATCGCCGATTGCCCGGGCCAGATCGGGCGCGGCACCGGCGAGCGCGTAATAACGTTTGGCGTCCAGCCGCAACACGCGCGAGGGTTCGGCGGCGCGGGCGCTGCTCTGAAACTGGGTGCCATACACCAACGGTATCTCGCCAAAAGGTTGGCCGGGCATCCGCATACCGACTTTCCGCTCGATGCCATCGACCAGTTTGGTCACCTCGCAAGCGCCCGAAAGAACCACGTAAAACGCGGGTTCCTCACCTTCGTGAACGGCATACTCACCGAAACTCAAATGGATATCCGCCGCCGCTTGCAGCAGTTCTGCCGTTGCTTCGGCGGAAAGGCCGACCAACAATGGGCTGGCGGCTAGGTCGTCTTTCGTCAGCATAGCGCAGAAAACTCCGCAAGAAATTGACTTGGCTTCATAAATGGCAAACTACCGATTTTCCAGCAGCGCGGAAGGCTTATGTTAAGCCTCGCAAGCAATGCAGCGGAAACTACTGGCAGTGATCCGCCCGCGCGAAGCGGGCAGGCCGGGGAGCCAAGGCACATACTAACTCAGGCAGATGCAGAGCCCGGCACGACGCAACCGCCGGTGCTGCGTGCCGAGTTAACGCGCCTGCAACCGACTCGTTTTAGCCGAACCGCTGGACTTCTTCGCCCGATACCGGGTCGGTCAGGCCCAATCCGCCACCGAGGTCTTCGAGGATCGCTCGCATTTGGTCGAGGATGCCGATCATGGCTGGCCGTGCAGCAACAATCGCGTCCATGCTGTCCCACTCGCCCACGAGGCAATAGCTGCGCTCACCGGTTTTGATGATGTGACCGCCCCGCATGCCGGGGATATTATTGTTGGGCTGGTTGAGCTTCAGAAATTCGGCATCTTTGCCCGGTTTCACGCGCATGCGCACGACATTGAATGCAGTCATTTTCAGCTCCCTTTAATGGTTGAAAGGCAATCAGGTGCACCAGTTCAAACTCGGATCGAGGGGGCGGGCGGATGCGGTACATCCGCGGCAATCCGGTGGCGGCGCAAACGGCAGGACCATTCGGCACGACCGCGGCCACGCGCGCGAACAATAACATGTGTCGGCCAAATCGCAACAAAACAGTGCTCGCCTGGACATGCCGATTTTCGCCGGTGAATGATTTCAGGTGCGCGACGGGCCGCGAGACCCTTGATTTGACACCCGGCTCTGCCGCATCATATCGTGCAACGGAGGTTGCCTTGCCGCGCGTCACGTTCGGATCAAACTTGCAACGGCATATGCCGCGACCGACGATCCAGGTCGAAGGCGCAACTGTGGGTGACGTTTTGCGCACCATGTTTCAAGAGGATGTTCTGCTGGGCACCTACGTGCTCGACGAACAGGGACGGCTGCGCAAACACGTGAACATTTTCATTAACAATGCGTCGGTCAAGGATCGGTTGCGGCTGGGCGACGCCTGCCAGCCAAGCGACGAGATTTATGTGTTTCAGGCCTTATCGGGAGGGTGAAATGGCTTCGACTTTGTTGGTTGGCACACGCAAAGGTTTGTTTACTTACCGCAAGAACGGTGCAGGTTGGCACGCCGGTCCGCCGGATTTTCTGGCCGGGCCGGTGACGTCATTGTTGAAAGACCCGCGCGATGGCGCGATTTATGTGGCGCTCAGCCATGGTCACTTTGGCTGCAAGTTCCATCGCTCTGACGATGACGGGGCGACCTGGACCGAGTTTCCGGCCCCGGCCTATCCGGTTGTCGAGGGTGACGACAAAGGTGCGGCTTTGGACATGATCTGGTCCATGGTTCCGGGCGGACCCGACCAACCGGGGTTGATCTGGGCGGGGACGCTGCCGGGCGGCCTGTTTCGCAGCGACAATCGTGGCGAAACCTGGGGTCTGGTAACCAGCCTGTGGGAACGGGAGGAGCGGGCAAAGTGGTTCGGCGGTGGCTATGACCACCCCGGCATCCATTCGATCTGCGTTGACCCGCGCGACAGCGCCAAGCTGACATTGGGCGTCTCCTGTGGCGGCGTTTGGAAAAGCGACGACACGGGCGCGACTTGGCGGCAAGCAGGGCAGGGGTTGCGCAGCGATTATCTGCCCCCCGATCTGGCCTATGATCCGGTCAGCCAAGACCCGCATTTCATCGCTGCCAGCGCCAACCACCCGGATCGGATTTGGTGCCAGCATCACAACGGCATATTTGTTTCCAGCGATGCGGGCGAGACTTTCGCTGAAATCCGCGACGTGAAACCGTCGGTCTTTGGTTTTGGCGTGGCCGTGCATCCCGATGACCCGGATACGGCATGGTTCGCCCCGGCACAAAAAGATGAATTCCGTGTGCCGGTGGACGGCAAGATGGTCGTCACCCGAACCCGCGATGGCGGCAAAACGTTTGAGAGTTTGGACAAGGGTTTGCCGCAGACGGCCAGCTATGACCTGATCTATCGGCACGCCTTGGTGGTCAACGGCGACGGCAAGCAACTGGCGATGGGGTCAACCACGGGCAACCTGTGGCTCAGCGAAAATGGCGGCGATGACTGGGCGCAGCTCAGCGGGCATCTGCCGCCGATTGCACAGGTGGCTTTCGTGTGAATTTGCGGCGATCTGCCTGATAAAAGGGCAGAATGCTCGCAAAACCTGAACCATTGCGCATTTGGCATCAAGGACTACCGGCTATGCCTTGACGCCGCGGTAAAGTTTTTTCCCAATGACTGCCAAGCCGGGATTGAATGGATGGGGAGGGTGCCATCAAGTTTTTCAACGAGATGTACGAGAATGGCAACGTCCGCTCGCCCTATGCGAGATTGCTGGGTTGGGTCGAGTCATTGCCCCCTGACATGCTCGATCACAAACGTTCCGAAGCCGAAGCCCTGTTTCGCCGTATCGGCATTACGTTCGCGGTCTATGGCGAAGGCGGCGACCCTGAAAGGTTGATTCCCTTTGATCTGATGCCGCGCGTTTTCACTCAATTCGAATGGCAGAAACTGGAACGCGGCGTAAAGCAACGGGCGCAGGCGTTGAATTCCTTTCTGCGCGATGTTTATGACCGCGCGGAAATTGTCCGCGCCGGCATCATCCCGGCGGCGTTGGTTTTTGGCAATGTGGCGTTTGAACGTTCGGTCGTTGGATTTGCCCCACCAAAGAATGTCTATTCTCACATCGTTGGTGTCGATCTGGTACGAACAGGACCGGACGAATTCTTTGTGCTGGAAGACAATTGTCGCACGCCATCGGGCGTTTCCTATATGCTGGAAAACCGCGAAATCATGATGCGCATGTTTCCTGACCTGTTCCAGCAGAACCGCATTGCCCCGATCGACGACTACCCCAATCTTTTGCGCCGCACCTTGCGCAGCGTGGCGCCATTGCGGTGCGTGGGGGAACCAACCATCGTCATCCTGACACCGGGTTCCTTGAACAGTGCCTATTACGAACATTCATTTCTGGCCGATCTTATGGGCGTCGAATTGGTCGAAGGGCAGGACCTGTTTGTTGACGGCGATTTTGTCTACATGCGCACGACCAGCGGCCCGCAGCGGGTTGACGTGATCTATCGCCGCATCGACGATTCATTTCTCGATCCGCTGTGTTTCCGGCCAGACTCGAGGCTGGGGGTGCCTGGGTTGATGAATGTCTATCGCAGCGGCGGCGTTGCAATCTGCTCCGCCCCGGGAGCAGGCGTGGCGGATGACAAGGCGGTCTACACTTTTGTTCCCGCAATGATCCGATTTTATCTTGGCGAAGAGCCGGTCTTGCAAAACGTGCCTACTTGGAAATGCGGTGACACAACTGAACTATCCTATGTGTTGGACAATCTCAAAGATCTGGTTGTGAAAGAGGTTCACGGTTCGGGCGGCTATGGCATGCTGGTTGGTCCGGCTTCAACGAAAGCGCAAATTTCGGCCTATAGAGACCGGATCAAAGCCGATCCGGGGGACTTTATTGCCCAACCAACGCTGGCGCTTTCGACCTGCCCGACATTCGTTGAAAGTGGACTGGCCCCGCGTCACGTCGATCTGCGGCCGTATTGTCTGGTGGGTGAGCAAATCCACCTCTGCCCCGGCGGCTTGACCCGCGTGGCGCTGAAGGATGGCTCTTTGGTGGTGAATTCATCGCAAGGCGGTGGCGTCAAAGATACCTGGGTGATGGTGGATTGAGGACCAGATGTTAAGCCGCACCGCCGAAAGCCTGTTCTGGATCACCCGCTATATGGAACGCGCCGAAACGACGGCGCGACTGATGGAAGTTGGCTACCGCATCGCCTTGATGCCCAGCCAAGGCAAGGGCAATCGCAATGACTGGGAATCGATATTGGCCGCCTCCGGGTCACTGGAATTATACCAGCAGAAACACGGCGTACCAGAACAGGCCAAAGTTGAATCGTTCATGTTCTTTGACCGCGACAACCCGTCATCGGTGGGCCGCTGCGTTGAAAATGCCCGCGACAACGGCCGCATCGTGCGCACGGCTTTGACTTCGGAAGTCTGGTTCGCGCTGAACTCGGCGTTTCAGGAACTGAAAGCCATAGAATCCCGCCCGAAAGCCAAAGTTGACATCCCGACCTTGTGCGATTGGACCAAGCGCAGCACCGCTTTGCTTCGCGGTGCCATAGAAAGCACCCAGTTGCAGCAGGATGGCTATGACTTTCTCAACCTTGGCTATTATCTGGAGCGCGCCGACAATACCGCCCGCCTGCTGGACGTGAAATATTATGTCTTGTTGCCGGTCACCGATCGGGTGGGCGGCACGCGCGACAATTATCAATGGACGACGCTTTTGCGGGCCCTGTCCGCATTTCGCGCCTTTCACTGGGCTTATGGCGGCGAATATACCCCCGGTAAAATCGCGCATTTCCTGATTTTGAACAAGGCATGCCCGCGCTCGCTGCTGCATTGTGCCGAAGAAGCAGTGCGCCATCTGGATCGTTTGGCGCTGGCCTATGGCAAGAAAACCCGGGCGCAGGAAATGGCACGCCTTGTACTCGCGAGATTGATCGAAACAGACGTTGAGGAAATTGTCAGCGCCGGCTTGCACGAATTTCTGACTGGATTCATTCGCAACAATGCCGAATTGGGGGCGGAAGTGGCTCAATCTTACTTGTTTCGGGCAGCGTGATGCAGCTGCGGGTTCAGCATACGTCGACCTACCGCTTCGGCTCACCGGCGCGTTTTGTCGTGCAAAGCCATCGGCTGATGCCCGCGACGTTTCAGGGCCAGAATGTGCTTGAATGGAGCGTCAGCGCAGAGTCGGGCATTTTCGGCACCTATTTTCGCGATGCCGCCGGTGACCAGATAAGGACCTTGTCGGTTTCCGGGCCGGTCAGCGACCTTGCAATTTTAGTGGCAGGCATTGTTGAGACAAAAGATATGTCGGGCGTCTTGCAGGGCCTGCGCGAAACGATTTCGCCATTTTCTTATCTGCGCCCGACGCCGACGACCCGTCCCGATTCAGGTTTGCGGGCTTTGGCAGATGCCGCGCTGGCGGGGCAAGCCAATGCCAACGCACTGGATCGTGCACACATGCTGTCGGCGGCGGTCTCGCGGGCGATTGCCTATCGTCCCGGGGTGACCGCCATGCACACGACCGCAGCCGAAGCGCTGGCGCAACAGCAAGGTGTCTGCCAAGACCACGCGCATGCTCTGATTGCGCTGGCCAATTATGCGCAAATTCCTGCCCGGTATGTCTGCGGCTATCTGTTTGCCCGCAGTGATGGCAGTGCGGAATCGGCAAGCCACGCATGGGCCGAATTGCATGTTGCAGGATTGGGCTGGGTCGGATTTGATCCAGCGAATGCGTGTTGCCCTGATGCCCGCTACATTCGCCTTGGCTCGGGCGCGGATGCCTATGATGCTGCCCCCATCCGCGGGCTGTCGCATGGCGGCGCAACGGAAAGCCTGGACGTTACGGTTGCGGTTGAATCGATCCAGCAATAAGGTTTGGCAAATTTCACCGGGAAAACGGGCACAATGACGTATTGCGTAGGACTTTTGCTTGAAGCGGGCTGCGTGCTTTTGTCAGATACAAGAACCAACGCTGGCTTGGACAACATTTCCTCATACCGAAAAATGTTCACCTTTGAAAAGCCAGGCGAGCGGGCGATCGTGATCCTGACGGCGGGCAGCCTTTCGGTGACGCAGACGACGATTGCCCGGTTGAACGACGGTATTCTTCACCCCGACGAAAGCAAGAAACCCTCGATACTCGAAGCACAGACGATGCTGGAAGTCGCCGAAATTGTCGGCTCGACGTTGGCGGAAGTGGCCACCGAAGTCGGCGAAAAGATGAGCCGCATGAAACAAAGTGCCACGGCGAGCATGTTGGTGGCGGGCCAGCGCAAAGGCGGCGCGATGCGGCTGTTCCTGCTGTATCCAGAGGGCAATTTCATCGAAGCGACGCATGACACGCCGTTTCTGCAAATCGGCGAGCATAAATACGGCAAGCCGATTCTGGACCGGGTTGTGAAACGCAGCACGACGCTGGAGGACGCACGCAAGGCGGTGCTTTTGTCAATGGATTCAACCTTGCGCTCAAACCTGTCGGTCGGCATGCCGCTGGACTTGTGCGTGATCCGCGAAGGCGACTGCAAAGTGTCGCAGCAAGAGCGCATCGAGGCGGGCAATGAAAAGTTCGCTGCCATGTCGCAGGCGTGGAGCGATGCCTTGCGCGACGCTTTCAAACGCATTTCGATTTGAACGGCAATTAAATGGCGCAAGACTATGTTTTTGAACCACCGCAACGCGCATCCGTCGCGGTTGCCGGTAGCAGTCAATGGTTTCCGGTGCGGCGCATTTATTGCGTTGGCCGCAACTACGCAGAACATGTGCGCGAGATGGGCAATGACCCGGATAAATCGGTGCCGTTTTTCTTTGGCAAACCTGCCGATGCTGTGGCTGAAAGCGGCGCTTCCATTCCCTATCCGGCCAGCACCGGCAACTTTCACCACGAGATTGAACTGGTTGTGGCAATTGGCAAAGGTGGATCGAACGTCGCCGTGGACAAAGCCTTGGACCACGTCTGGGGATATGG
>JANMOK010000008.1:0-4728 GCA_031369165.1 Paracoccaceae bacterium | reverse complement strand
CAATATGTTGGAATTTCTTTCTTTTTCCTGCCAACCGCTCTGCTCGCCCTGCCCTTTGGCATACTTGCCGCTATTGCCGTAACTCTTTTGACCGACAAATGGGTTTATCGGTTCTATCGCAAGAAACGCGCAGCACCAGTGGTGTTCATGATGGTGTCGATCGGCGTTATGTTCGTGATGAACGGCCTGGTGCGGTTTATCATCGGGCCTGAAGAACAGCGCTTTGACGACGGCGCGCGATTCATCATCCAGGCGGCCGATTTCAAGACAATGACTGGATTGGCAGAGGGATTGGCAATCCGCTCTACACAAGGATTGACAGTGTTCGTTGCCGTTATTGTAGTCATTGCCCTGTTTTGGTTCCTGCAAAAAACGCGCACCGGCAAGGCAATGCGGGCCTATTCGGACAATGAAGATCTAGCGCTGTTGTCTGGCATCAACCCCGACCGGGTGGTGTTGATCGCCTGGACGATTGCCGCGGCACTGGCGACAATTGCGGGCGTTCTGTATGGACTTGATAAAAGCTTTAAGGCATTTACTTATTTCCAGCTTTTATTGCCGATATTTGCGGCGGCAATTGTTGGCGGAATCGGTCAGCCCATTGGCGCAATCGTGGGCGGATTCTTGGTCGCTTTTTCCGAAGTGACGATTACCTATCCCTACAAGAAATTCGTTACTTATCTTGTCCCCGAAACTTGGGCGCCTGAAGGATTGCTGCAATTTTTGTCGACGGACTATAAGTTTGCCGTGTCATTTGTCATTCTTGTTTTGGTGCTGCTGCTCAGGCCAACGGGCATATTCCGGGGTAAAATCCTATGAGGGTCCATCCGGCGATATTGTGGGCAATCATGGCTGTGTTGGTTATCACAGTTGGCGTTGGGCAGAGCTGGTCGCTTGCCCTCAGCATTTTGCAATATTGCTTGATTTCCGCCGTCGTTGCATTGGGCGTCAATATCCAATGGGGATATGCAGGTTTGGTTAACGTCGGAATTGTCGGCTTTGGCGCTTTGGGGGGCGTGGCCGCAATGTTGACCTCTGTCGCGCCCTATCATCCTGCTCTGGAAGCGGGCGGCGGCCGAATTTTGTTGGCGATGCTCGCGCTTGCGCTTGTCATCGCCGCCATTGTTCTGGCCCGCCGAAAATTGCGCGGGCGCTGGCGAGTGATTGCCGTTGTCGCTTTGATTATCGGCGGTTTCGTGTTGGTTCGACGAATTTTTGACCCGGCAGTTGGCGCCATTGAGGCAACCGATGCAGCGAAGTTCGGCTATCTTGGCGGGCTGGGACTTCCTATCATGGTTGGCTGGTTTTTTGGGGGTGTCCTCGCGGCGGCAGCTGCCTGGATGGTCGGCAAGATTACTTTGGGATTGCGGTCAGACTATCTGGCGATTGCGACGTTGGGCATTTCGGAAATTATTGTCATCGTCCTGAAAAACGAGGATTGGCTGACTCGCGGTGTGAAAAATGTTACCGCGCTGGAACGTCCTGTTCCGGCCGAGATTGACCTGCAGGCCAGCCAGTGGGTGATCGACTGGTCGGCTTGGCTGGGTGTTTCAACAATCGAGTTTGCGTCGATATTTTCCAAAACGATGTACTGCGTGATATTTGCCTTCGTACTGGCAATTTTGATTTGGCTTTCCGAACGTGCTCTACGTTCGCCGTGGGGTCGGATGATGCGAGCGATCCGCGACAATCGCGACGCTGCCGAGGCCATGGGAAAAGACGTGAAAGCGCGGCATTTGCAGGTGTTTATCCTGGGCTCGGCGATATGTGGCATCGGAGGTGCCATGCTGACAACATTGGACGGCCAATTCACCCCCGGAACCTATGCGCCGCTGCGTTATACATTCCTGATCTGGGTTATGGTGATTGTCGGCGGTTCCGGGAACAATTGGGGCTCGGTCTTAGGGGCGTTCTTGATCTGGTTTGTCTGGATCGAGGCCGAACCGGCGGGGCTTTGGCTGATGAGCATCCTCACCAGCGGCATGCAAGATGGCGGCGCATTGAAGAAACATCTGCTCGATTCCGCTCCGCATCTTCGCTTGGTTCTAATGGGCGCTATTTTGCTTTCTGTCCTGCGCTTTGCCCCCCGCGGTTTGATACCGGAGCGTTGACGCGGTGATTGCAGATTGGGACGACGCCTATTCCAACGGCAAATATTTTGCAGGTGCGGATGAATGTGCCAGAAATTGGAGTCGAAAGGCATCAACTTACCGCTCGGAACTGTTCGCGCTTGGCCGTTTTAAAGCAGATAATTCTTATGGCCACGGGAATCGACAAATGTTCGATTTGTTTATGCCGTCAACCAGACCCAAGGGTTTGGCAGTTTTTGTTCATGGCGGATATTGGCTTAGTTTTTGCAAAGATGACTGGTCGCATCTGGCCCGTGGCAGCGTTGATCGAGGTTGGGCAATGGCGATCATCGGCTATGATCTTTGCCCCAATGTTCGAATCAGTGCGATTGCGAAGCAAGTCGAGGCGAGCGTTCTGGCTGCATCCGCACTTGTTGACGGGCCAATCCGCTTGGCCGGGCATTCTGCAGGCGGGCATCTGGCGACGCGGGTTGTCTGCAGCGACTTTGCGGCGATACCTCGGGTGCAAAAAGTGCTGTCAATAAGCGGCGTCCATGATTTGCGACCCATACTGCGTACATCCATGAACAATGAATTACGCATCGATCTGGCCGAAGCGCAGCGGGAAAGTCCCGCTTTGTGCGCTCCGCACAACCAAATTGCGGTAACGGCTTGGGTCGGTGCGGACGAGCGTCCGGAATTCATCAGGCAAGCCAAATTGCTGGCAAACGTTTGGACTGGTTGCGGCGCCGAAACAAAATATGTTGAGGAGGTCGGGACCAACCATTTCACCTTGATCGACGGTCTGGAAAGTGCGCAATCTGCTTTGATGTCGGAGTTTCTCGACTAGACCCACACCTGGCCAAAGGCACAACGCTATGGATTCGTTGAAATTATTCTCGCTCGCTGGAAAACGCTGCTTGATCACCGGTTCATCACGCGGCATCGGCCTGGCGATGGCAAAAGGCGCATTGGGGGCATTTGCGGATGTGGTTTTGAATGGGCGGGATCTGGGGCGGTTGGGGGAATTGGCGGAGGGGTTTCGCCAGCAAGGGCACAAGGTGCATGTTTTGGCGTTTGATGTGACCGATCATGCAGCCACCAAGGTGGCTATAGATGAGTTTGAGGCCAATATCGGGCCAATAGACGTGTTGGTCAACAACGCCGGGATGCAGCATCGTGCGCCGCTTGAAGACTTCCCGCTAGAAATGTTCGAGAAACTTTTGACCACCAATATTACAAGTGTATTCAACGTCGGCCAAGCCGTTGCTAGGCACATGATACAACGGGGTCGGGGCAAAATAATAAACATCTCGTCAATACAGGCGCTACTGGCGAGACCTTCGATTGCGCCATACACCGCAACTAAAGGCGCAGTCGCCAATCTGACAAAAGGCATGGCGACGGATTGGGGGCCAAAGGGCCTGCAATGCAATGCCATTGCACCGGGTTACTTCAAAACCGTTTTGAATCAAGCCCTTATCGACAATGTCGAGTTCAATGCCTGGGTCTGCAAGCGCACCCCGCTGGGCCGCTGGGGCGATACGGACGAACTGATTGGGGCGTTTTTATTCTTGGCATCCGACGCCAGCAGCTATGTTAACGGCATTACATTGTTCGTCGATGGCGGGCTGACGGCCTCTGTTTGAGTGTAAAATCGTGTGCACAATGCGTGCACCGCGCGTGCACCGGGCGTGCATATGATTTTGGACTGGGAAATTCGACCAAGGCCGTGGTCGTACCCCGCGAATCCGCGCCAACTGCCCCTCGCGTCACCAAATATAGATTCAACCGATAACAATAATGGCCAATCGATAAGTGTAACGATTGCTAGAGTTTTGGAAAATATCGCACAATTTGGAAAAGCTGCGTAGATGATCTGCAGATTAGCCGGTGACAACATGACAAAGGCATTCACCGGGCGAACATTGGGCCGACAAATTTGAGGGGCGTGCATGAGAAGGCGGCCGTCCGCGTTGCGCCGGATTGCACGCGCAGCGGCACCCAGCAAGTTAGCCGTAATTGCGGCCGGGCAATTTATTGCGCCGCGACAATTCGAATGGGTCGTGTCCCGACCTCGCGGCCAGTCGCGCGGTCGATAGTGACCGCATCGATCTCGGTTCCGGTTTCGGCATCGAAGAATCGGGTCACTTTGCCGCCGCCGCGATGCTTGCGTCCCCACGCACCGATGGCAAACAGCACCGGCAAAAAGTCACGGCCGGCTTCTGTCAGCAAATATTCGTCCCGTGGCGGGCGGTCAGAATAGCGGCGTTTCGCTAGCAGCCCATCTTCGGTCAGGGCTGACAGCCGCGCCGTCAGCATTGTCGGCGCGATGCCGAGGCTTTTACGGAAATGATCAAAGCGGGTCAGGCCCGCATGGGCGTCGCGCAGGATCAGCATGCTCCACGCGTCCCCCACAAGCGCAAGGCTGCGAGCGATCAGGCATGGCTGGTCCGAAAGATTTTTCATGTTAATATCTTTTTGATAGTGACATACTACTAAATTCATAGTAACAGAGTGTCCATCGATTTTCCATGACAAAATGAAGGAAGCCTCACGGGGCAGACAATGACAAATTCTTCTGTAGTCGCCGGATCGGCGGCGTCTTACGCCGAAACGCCCAATCTCTCCATCAATGTTGGAGGAACTGCTTTTGCCT
>JANMOK010000113.1:0-2234 GCA_031369165.1 Paracoccaceae bacterium | reverse complement strand
GCTGCCACCAATCGACCCGACCCCGGTCTTCGAAGTCGCAATGATCGCGTTGGTGACATAGGATCCAGCTTTGAAATCGACCTTGCAATTCGTCGATATGACAACATTTCGGACAATGCTGTTTTTAATTTCGATTGCTGCCCCGCCGGTGCAATTTACAATGTAAACTCGACCTGCGGTAAGGGAGGTAGCGGCATTGAACTGGTTCCTGGTCATCGAAATCGCCGACAGGGATGCGTTGATATAATCTGGCTGACGCTCTGCCGCCGGGTTCCGCAGCTCCGTCACCATATCATTGATTTGGTCAACAATTTTCGGATCGATCCAGTCTTCACCTAAGGCTTCCTCCAAGCCTTCGTTGGTCTCCAGACCGGAAGCTGGCAATTGTAGCGATGCCAGATCGGGCATCGTCACTTTGACGCCTTCTTCGAAAAAGTTGTTGGAACTGATTTTGACGCCGGTTTGGCCGTGCAAACAGATTCCTTCCAGAAACTCGTTGAGGCTGGATAATTCGACGCGACTGCGCGAAATAAGGCCACGTCGAATGCAATCAGGAACGAAACGCTGGGCAGTTGCCTGTGCACCGACATCCCAGCTCTGAAATCCGATAAGTTTCAACAAGAACGTTGGCAGGGCGTTATCGGTCGCGCTCGACCGGCGCGTTGTCACCTGCACCGCGTCCTTGAGGGTCGCCGTCGGATCGACGGATCGTGAATCTATCTCCCACGAACCGGTAACAATATCTACGTCTTGCAGGACAGCGTTGCCCAAGTTGAGGTCGGCGATGCGAATGGCTTCCAGCCGCGCATCTGCGTCGTCGCCCTTTTCCAATTCGATCACGCCAGACAGCGCTGCGGCATCGGCCGTCGCTTGCAGCATTCCCTGCGTGCGCCAAGCATTGCCTGCGTCAATCGACAATCCGCCGATCATTAAAAATGCAGTCAACCAGCCGAGCGACCAAACTGTAACCACACCACTTTCGTCTCGGGAAAAATCCCGCAACTGACTTTTCATCATAGTTAACACACCCCACCAAAACACACGAAAACAGACTAAATTTACTCCGGTTCTTCCCTCAATACTACTTGCGCTACCAAATCCGCCCCAGCGAATGCCGCCATCGGACTGTATGAAAATAACAAGACATCGCCGACAGAGGCGGTAATGGTGACCGAAACTTCGGGTCCGGTACCATCTGCAGCAATTGTGTAGGGATGTCCGCCAAAAGTCATCGCCGCGGTGGCATGAGTTTCAGCAGACGCTTGATCAAATTCGTGCGTGGCAATGCGCCGGGCAGTGTCCCGCGCGACGTTCCACATGCTCGATTGCGTCAGGAACAACAGGCTGACTTCAACGATCAGGAACAGGATAATGATGAATAATGGCAGCCAAAGCACGAATTCCACAGTGACGGCAGCCTGTTCATCGCGTCGAAATCGACGCAGAATCCCAGACGTCACCTGAAACGGCTTCGAATCAATATCGTTGAACTCAGACCTAAATTTCCCCACAGCACCCTCTCAGCGAACGTCCAAGGACTTTCGCCTGCACTTAGAACCTATTACACCACATCCGCCAATTTGCCCCGTCCCAGACTCGACTGCAAGCACTAACCGCTCAAATTAGTCTTCCTACATTTCGCCAAGATGAACGAGTGATCATTCGCGGCAATTTAATTAACATTAGTTACATTGCCGTCAAAAAGAGGCTGTTTTGTGGCCGTCGCGACGGCGAATCGCGGCAAATGTATGGTCGACTCTGGCCAGGCAAGATCGGTGGATCAGTCCACCAAACGGATCGAAGACACATGCGCGATGAGGTCCGGATTGCCCGAGCATTGGGCGAAAGTGCCATCGGACGTCATCACCAGATCGTGGCCAGCCTGGAACGAAGACCCCTGTATGCCCCCTGCAGCCGACCCCAGCCGAATGTCTTCGCCGGCAACGATTTGGGAACCATAAATCGACGAGCCTGCCCCCAAGGTAACGCGACCAGCGCTGATAATTTGTGACCCGCCACCACGTGCGCAATTGTCGTCTTGGCCAAGCTGAAAATCCGAAACTGAAATGACGGAATGGTCGGCATTTCTTGATGTCGCCAACACCGAGTTCACAATCACCGCTGAGCCGCCGATGTGAATTTTGCAATCTGTCGCCAAAACGGTGTTTTTCAAGTCGGAATTCACCGCAATATACTGGCTGCCAACGCACCCGGTCACCACATTTACCCGCCCT
>JANMOK010000196.1:0-9306 GCA_031369165.1 Paracoccaceae bacterium | reverse complement strand
GTCCAGCGCCGAGACCGGTTCGTCGCAAATAACCAGTTTTGGTTTGGTCACAATGTCACGCGCAATGCCGATGCGCTGGGCTTGGCCACCAGAAAATTCGTGCGGATAGCGGTTGACCATATCTCGGGCGAGGCCGACGGAGGACATAATTTCGCGGACCCGGTCCAGTCTTTGTGCTTTGGTCAACCCCGGCTCAAACACGGTCAGCGGTTCGCCGATGATGTCGCCCACCGTCATGCGCGGGTCGAGCGAGGCGATCGGGTCTTGAAAGATGATCTGCATGTGCTGGCGCACCCGCCGCATTTCTTCGTCGGAAAGTTCCGGCAAGTTGCGACCCTGCCAGACAACGCGACCGGCGCTTGGCTCGATCAAGCGCAGGATCGTGCGGCCCAAAGTGGATTTGCCGCAGCCGGATTCACCAACGATGCCCAGCGTCTCGCCTTCGTTCAAAGTGAAACTGACATTGTTGACGGCGACGAGTTTGAGTTTGGGGCCGAACAGGCGGCCCGAGGAAACGCCGAAAGTGGTCGACAGGTTCTCGACGGTTAAAAGGGCGTCAGGCATCGGCCATCTCCCGTTCAAACAGGGGGTGGTAACAGGCGACGCGGACCGCTCCATTCGCCGTCAACTCCGGCGGCGTTTCGCGACAAAGGTCGCTGGCGTAGCCGCACCGCGGATGGAAGGCGCACCCTTTGGGCAGGCGGATCAGGTTGGGCGGCTGGCCGGGGATTGGGGCGATTGAGCTGCGCGCCCTGTCCACCCGAGGGATCGAGTTGAGCAGGGCGGCCGTGTAGGGATGCGCCGGATTATCAAAAATGCGGTCAACGCCTGCGTCCTCGACAATCCGCCCGCCATACATGACCACAACCCTATCCGCGATGCCAGCGACCACGCCCATGTCGTGCGTGATGGTGACCAGAGCGGTGCCAAAATCGGCGGCGAGGTCGGCGAACAGGTCGAGGATTTGCGCCTGAATAGTAACATCCAGCGCCGTAGTCGGCTCATCGGCGATCAGCAGTTTTGGTTTGCACAGCAAGGCCATGGCGATGACGACGCGCTGACGCATTCCGCCTGACAGTTCGTGCGGATACAGGCGAAACCGGCGGGCCGGGTCGGGGATGCCGACGCGCTCCAGCATTTGCAGGGCTTCCTTGGCGGCGGCTTTGGGCGACAGGCCCTGATGCACCTCAAGTTGTTCGGTCAACTGTCGCGATATGCGCAAGCTGGGGTTCAGCGCCGTCATCGGGTCTTGAAACACCATGGTGATGTCTTTGCCGCGCACTTTATCAAGCTGGCGCGACGTCAATTTCAGCAAATCTTGCCCATCGAAATTGGCTTGCCCGCTGGTGTGACCATTCTTGGCCAACAGCCCCATTACCCCCAGAAACGTCTGGCTTTTGCCCGAACCGCTTTCACCGACAATTGCCAACCGCTCGCCCGGTGCGATGGACAGATTCATGCCCGAGACCGCTTGAACTTCACCTTCGGACGTCTCAAATCGGATCGTGTATTCCTTCAGTTCCAATAAAGTCATTCAACGATCCTTCGGGTCAAAGGCATCGCGCAGACCATCGCCGATGAACAGCAGACCCATCAGCAAGGTGACGAGGATAACGGCGGGGAACCACAACAGCCACGGCAGCACTTCGAAAATCGAGGCACCCTCGGAAATCAACGTGCCGAGCGACGTCAGCGGCTCCTGCACGCCAAAACCAAGATAGGAGAGGAAACTCTCGATGGCGATGATCTCGGGGATGGTCAGTGCTGCGTAGATTACCACCGGGCCAAGCAGGTTGGGGATGATGTGTTTCACGATGATTTTGAAAGGGCGTTGACCGCTGGCTCGCGCGGCCTCGACGAACTCGCGTTCTTTCAGCGACAGGGTTTGCCCGCGCACGATCCGGGCCATGGTCAGCCATTCCAGCGCGCCGATGGCGGCGAACAGGAGATAGACGTTGCGACCGAAAATCACCATCAAAAGGATAACGAACATCAGATAGGGCAGGGCATACATGATGTCGACAAAGCGCATCATGACCTGATCGGTGCGCCCGCCGATGTAACCGGCAACCGCGCCGTATAGCACGCCAATGCCGACGGAAACCACGGTTGCGGTTAGCGCGACTGCCAATGAAATGCGCGTTCCGTAAAGCGTTCGCGCCAGCAGGTCGCGGCCATTCTGGTCGGTGCCAAAGTAGTGGCCGCTGGCAGCCGACGGCGCGACTTTGAGGGCACCCCAATCGGGGTCTTCGTAGTTATAGGCCAGCAGCGACGGGCCGATGAAGGAGGCGAGGATGAGGAATCCGACCAGAAACATCGACACCACCGCCGCCTTGTTGCGCAGTAATCGGCGGATGGCGTCCTGGGTCAGCGAGCGGCTTTCTGGGGCGAGATCGTTGAATGTGTCGGCGATAATTTCTTCGCGAAGTGTGTTCAGGATCATCGTGTTCTCACTTTCGGGTCGAGCCACGCGTAGGCGACATCGACCAAGAGGTTCAGCAGCACGATCAGGAACATGTAGAGAATGACCGTGCCCAGAACCATGCCATAGTCACGGTTGAGAGCCGCAGTGACAAACAACCTGCCGATGCCGGGCAAGCCGAAAATCTGTTCGACCACGATGGAGCCGGTCAGCAAGTAACTTGCCGCAGGGCCCAGGTAGGACACCACGGGCATCATCGCCGGTTTCAAGGCATGGCGGATGATTGTCAGCCGCGCACCGATGCCTTTGGAGCGGGCGGTGCGGATGAAGTTGGAGTTGAGGACTTCGATCATGCTGCCGCGCGTCAGGCGTGAAATTCGGGCGGCGTGGGGCAGGGCGAGGACGGTGATGGGTAAGGCTAGATAGGGCAGCGATCCATCGCCCCAGCCCCCAACGGGCACGGCATCTAGCCAGATGCCAAAGACCAGTTGCAAGATCGGGGCCATCAGGAAATTGGGGATGACGAGGCCGATCAGGATGATGAAGCCCATGCCGTAGTCGGGCATTTTGTTTTGATACAGCGCCCCGATGACTCCCGCGCTGACGCCGACCAGCAATGCGATTGCCATTGCCCACAGACCGATGGTTACTGTGAAAGGCAGTCCTTGCAGAAGCTGATCGGTGACGGTGAAATCGTCGGAGGCGAAGGATGGCCCGAGGTCGCCACGCATCACGTCAAACAGATAATTCCAGTATTGGGTGAACAAGGGTTTATCGAGGTTGTAATGGGCGGCGAGGTTTTTCATCACCGCCGGCGATAGCGGTCGTTCGCCGTCAAAAGGCCCGCCCGGCGCAAGGCGTAGGGTGAAGAAACTAAGGGTGATGGCGATCCACAAGACCGGGATCGTCGTCAGCAGTCGGTTTAGTGCGTAACGGATCATGTCCTGACCAAAATAACGGCTCCTCTGCCCGGATCACGGGCAGAAGAGGAAGTTTCAGTTGCTCAGGATCATTCAGCGAAGGACAGCCAGCGGGTGCGGTGTTTGTCTTTCGCGTTGTCTACAAAGCCTTGCACTTTCGGTTTGACGACGTTTTTGGACACGTAATAGTAGATCGGAATCGCGGCACTTTCGTCCAGCGCGATGCGTTCCGCCTGCGCCAGAACGACGGCCCGAGCCGTCAGGTCTTTCATCGCCGCAGCTTCCGCCAGCAGTTTGTCGAACTCAGGGTTGTTGTAGCGTCCATAATTGTGTTCAACATCCGAGCGCAGCAAGTTGAGAAAATTGTCGGCGTCGTCATAGTCCGACAGCCAGCCGGCGCGGCCGACTTCAACGATGCCGTCCGTCATCTCGTCATAATGGACTTTGGTTTCGGTGTTGTAGAGTTCGACTTCGACGCCCAAAGGTTTCCACATCGAGGCAATCGCCACCGCAATGCGTTTGTGGTTGTCGTTGGTGTTATAGCGCAGTTGCAGTTTCAGCGGAGTGTCAGCCGAGTAGCCTTCGGCGGCCATCAGTTCGGTGGCTTGCGCGACCTTGTCGCCGTAGGAAAGACCAGCCCAGCTTACAATTTCCGGCGTGCCATAGTTGGCAGTACCCGGCGGTACCCAAGAATAGGCCGGAAGTTCACCGGTGCCGAGGATATCGGGGCCGATGACCTCGCGGTTGATCGCCATCGACAAGGCTTGCCGGACGTTTTGGTTGAACATGGCGTTGTTGATGACGTAGTAATAAAGGCCCGAGAAGGGTGCCACGTGCGCTTCGCCCGGAAGATTTTCCTGCATCCAGGCGTATTGGTCGGTTGGGAAATCGGTCAGGAAGTCAAATTCATCGGCGCGGTAGCGCAGCAGCGCCGCTGCTTGATCTTCCAGCACAAAAAACGTTGCACCCTCCAGTTTCAGGCTGGCGGTGTCGTACCACTGGTCGTTGATCACGGTTTTGACATGGCTGCCCGGAACCCATTCGATTGGCTTATACGGGCCGTTGACGACAATGTTTTCGATTTTCACCCAATCTTCGCCCTTGGCGTCAATCAAATGTTTGGGCAGTGGATAGGCGGTGTAATGGGTCAAGGCGTCGATGAAATAGGGAGTCGGTGATTCCAGCGTGATCTGCACCGTGCCGTCATCGATTGCGACCACGCCCAGTTGGCTGAAATCGGTGATTGAGCCGTCGTTGATGCCGGCGGCGTTCTTGATTGGATATTGCAGATAGGCATATTCAGCAGCGGTTGCCGGGTCCATCAGGCGTTGCAGGGCGAAGACGAAATCGCCCGCAGTGACCGGGGTGCCGTCGGACCATTTGATGCCGTCGCGCAGGTTGAAGGTATAAACCAAACCGTCTTCGGAAACTTCCCAGTTCTCGGCCTGGCCCGGAATTGCTGCGCCATTGGCGTCTTCGGTCACCAGTCCTTCGAAAATGTCACCGGCGATACGGTCTTCCCAGTCACCAGACAATTTGTGCGGGTCAAGCGAAGTTGGATCGCCACCGTTGTGAATGTTGATCTGGGCTGCCTGAGCGCCAAACGCCATTGCGCTGGACAGCAGGACCGCACCGATCAGGTGTTTGAAAGTCATTTTCATGTTTACCCTCCCGTGATGTGTTTAGTCTAACTATGGGCCGACAAATTTGGTTCCATCGGCACTTGGCCGTTCCAGCTTGAAAACGCCGGACAATGCCAGCCGAGCCACAATCTGGCCACCAGTATCGCAGTTTGAGACGATTTCGGCGGTGAGACCACTATTATTTGGCAAGGTTACGTTCACGTCACCGTCAATTGCACGTGCGCACACAAAGGCTGTGTTCATTTTTACGACCCGGGTTTATAGGTCCGCCGACAATATTCTGGACAGGCTGCCATGACCGAACATGAAATCGAAGCATTGGCTGCGGCCATGACAATTGATGAACTTGCAGGCTTTGTTGCTGGTGAGGATATTTGGTCAACTTTGGCGATTGAACGTCTTGGCATTCCCAAGATCAAAGTGACCGACGGGCCCAACGGAGCGCGCGGGGCAGAGTTTGTGGGCGGGGTGAAATCCGCGTGTTTTCCTTGTGCAATAACGCTTGGGTCTAGCTGGAACGTCGAACTGTTGCGCGAGGTAGGTGCGGCTTTGGCAAATCAAACCAAGTCGAAAGGTGCGAGGGTTTTGTTGGCGCCAACGGTCAATATCCACCGAGCAACTGGCAATGGCCGCAATTTTGAATGCTATTCCGAAGACCCCTGCCTGACCTCGGCCCTGGGCTGCGCCTATATTGAGGGACTTCAGGGCGAGGGGGTGGCCGCGACGATCAAGCACTTCATCGGCAATGAATCCGAGTTCGAGCGCATGAGCATCAGTTCGGAAATGGGCGAACGCGAGTTGCGCGAGATTTACCTGCCGCCGTTTGAGGATGCGGTGAAAAAGGCTGGGATTTGGGCGATTATGCATTCGTATAATCGGTTGAATGGCACGTTTACCGGTGAACATCAGGGCCTGCTCCAGACGTTACTAAAGGGCGAATGGGGGTTTGACGGGGTTGTCATGTCGGATTGGTTTGCTACCCATTCGACCGACGCTTCGGCCAACGGCGGCACCGATCTGGAAATGCCCGGTCCGCCAATTTGGCGGGGAGAGAAGCTGGCGCAGGCGGTAAGGGCGGTTCGGGTCGACGAGAACACCCTGCGCGATGCTGCCCGTCGATTGCTGCGGCTGATCGACCGGGTTGGGGCGTTTGCGGATGCGGAGATTCCGGCGGAAAGCGCGTTGGATCGGGTTGAGGACAGAGCGTTGATCCGTCGGGCCGGGGCCGAAGGGTCGGTTTTGCTGACCAATGACGGGATATTGCCGTTGGACCCCTCGAAAAAGTTGAAAATCGCGGTCATTGGGCCGAATGCGATGAAGGCGCAGATCATGGGCGGTGGATCGGCGACGTTAAACGCGCTCTACGCAATTTCGCCGATGGATGGCCTGCACAATGTGGCCGGTGCCGAAGTTGAGTTCACCTTTGCCGAAGGGGCAGAAAACTATCGTTATGTGCCGGTGATCGATGCGCCGGTTAAGGTAGAATTTTTTGGCTCACTGGATTTGAGCGGGCCGGTGCAGCACGAACAGACTCTGCCCACCAGCGAGGCGATTTGGTTTGGCGAAATTGGCGCAGGGATCGAGGTGGAAAACTTTTCGGCGCGAATGGTTTGGCGTTATTCGCCAGCCAAGACTGGGCGCTACACGATTTCGTTGCATTCGGGCGGGTTAAGTCGGGTGTTCGTTGATGATGTCGAGGTGCTTGACCAATGGCGCGATTGGCGCAATGGCGGCACCTATTTTGGTTTTGGTTCCGATCCGAAATTGGCGGAACTGGACCTTGTTGCGGGCAAAACCTATCAAATTCGGCTTGAATTCTCGTCGCATGTTCCAAGTTTTTGCCCACTGAAGTGCGTGCGACTGGGGCTGCATTTGCCGCTGGATAAGGCGGCTGTTTCTCAAGCCGCAAGCCTTGCCGCTGACGCCGATATAGCGCTGGTCTTTGCCGGGCGGATGGCGGAATGGGATTCGGAGGGCGGCGATATTCCGTCAATCCAGCTTCCGGGTCGGCAGGACGAATTGATTGCAGCGGTCGCTGCGGCCAACCCAAAAACCGTGGTCGTCCTGCAAACCGGCGGACCGGTGGCGACGCCGTGGTCGGGCGATGTCGCGGCGATCTTGCAGGCGTGGTATCCGGGGCAGGAATGCGGCAATGCGATTGCCGATGTGCTGTTTGGTTTGGCCGAGCCGGCCGGGCGTTTGCCGCAGAGTTACCCGGTCGAGCAAGCGGACAATTCGGCGTTCGACGGTGGTCAGAGAACTTATCCGGGCGAGAACGGGCAGGTTCACTATGATGAGGGCGTATTTGTTGGCTATCGCCACCATGACCGATCCAACAAGCCCGCCGCGTTTTCCTTTGGGCATGGGTTGAGTTACACGTCGTTTAGGTGGTCGGCACTGCGATCTGATCGGGTGCAGACCAAGGACGGCGTGGTTCATCTGGCAATTGACGTCACCAATACGGGCGCTAGGACGGGGTCGGAAGTGGTGCAGATATTTGTCGCGCCATCGGTTACTAACGACCGGCCAGTCAAGGAATTGCGGGCCTTTGCGAAGGCGCATTTACAACCGGGTGAAACAAAGACGCTGAAATTTGCCCCGAACATGCGGGATTTCGCGCGGTTTGATGTCGGTCGCTCGGCTTGGGTGGCCGACAAAGGCAGCTATCGGCTGCTGGCCTGTGCCTCATCGACCGACATTAGGCACAGCATTTTGGTGGAGTTGACGCAGGAATTGACCGAAGCAACGACGGTAGGCTGGCTCAACTAGTCGCTATCTGGCGGGGCGTTTGAATTCTGGTATGGTCAGGTATCATCAAGGTAACGCCATGACCATCGACCAGCCCCTTTCCGACCCCATCGCCGAGATCAAGGCCAACGCCGCTTTGCCGTTTGGGCAAGCACGGGCGATGCCGAAATCGGTCTATACTTCCGAGGCTTTTCTGGCGGCGGAATTGGCGCATATTTTCGCGCAAGAGTGGCTGTGCGCGGGTCGGGCGGATGCGCTCAAAGTACCCGGCGATTATTTGACGATGGAGATAGCGGGCGAGCCGGTGATCGTGCTGCGCGACCGTGAGGGCACCTTGAGGGCGATGTCGAATGTGTGTCGGCACCGGATGTCAACCTTGCTGGAAGGGCGCGGGAATGTGCGCTCGATTGTCTGTCCGTATCACGCGTGGACCTATAATCTGGATGGTTCGTTGCGCGGTGCCCCGGCGATGAAGGCGAATGAGGGGTTTTCGCGCGAGGACTATTGCCTTCCAAGTATCCGCTGCGAGGATTGGCAAGGTTGGATCATGGTGACGCGCAATGCGGATGCGCAGTCGCCGGCCTTGCTGTTGCAAAAAGTCGATGATCTGGTCGGATATCTGGATATGTCGAAATATGTCGAACTTTTCCGCGAGGAGTTTCGCTGGAACACCAACTGGAAGGTTTTGGCCGAGAATTTCATGGAAAGTTACCACCTGCCGGTCTGCCATTCCGGCACCATCGGCGGCTCGGTCGACTTGATGAAAATGACCTGTCCGGAAGGGGAAGAGGCGTTCAATTTCCATTTCATCGTCAAGAACGACTCGGTGCCGCTGTCGTTGGCGCATCCGTCGAACACGGTTCTGCAAGGTGACCAGCGGCGCACGACGTGGCTGTTGTCGATTTATCCGGCGTTGTTGATAACGCTAACGCCGGGGTATTTCTGGTATCTGTGCCTGCACCCCGATGGGCCGGATCATGTAAGCGTTTTGTATGGCGGCGGGCTGTCGCCGGAATTTGTCGCCGATCCGGATGTTGACCAGCATTTTGCGGCGGTGAAAAAGCTGCTGGATGAGGTGAATGAAGAGGACAAAGGTTGCACAGAAAAAGTCTATCGCGGCCTGTGTTCTGATCTGGCGAGCCCGGGGCATCTGTCGCATCTGGAGCGACCCAACTATGATTTTGCCCGCTATCTGGCCAGCAGGGTGGCGTGATGGACGATGTGACGCCCGACATTCGCGCCCAGTTCTTGCAAGGCATGTCGGCGGCGGCCTGCACGGTTTCGGTGGTGACAACCGACGGGGCGCATGGGCGGGCCGGGGTAACGGTATCGGCCATGTCATCGGTTTCGGCGGATGGCACCGCGCCGACACTGGTGGTTTGTGTGCATAACCTTTCACCCGCCGCCAAGACCATCATCGAAAACGGCAGTTTTTGCGTGAATGTGCTGCGCGATGACCAAAGTTACATCTCCGATACCTTTGCCGGTCTGCTGAAAACGCCAAGCGGCGACAAATTCGATTGTGCGAAATGGCGGCCGATGGCGACGGGTTCGCCGCGCGTCAGTGACCCGC
>JANMOK010000237.1:0-2615 GCA_031369165.1 Paracoccaceae bacterium | reverse complement strand
ATCCACCTGAACGGGGCCAGCGCCGAGCCGCAGGATGTGGCGGTACATCTGCGGCATTATGCGACGACCAAGGCGCAGCTGCTGTTGACCGACAAAGTGCCCTCAATCTATGCACGAGGAACCAGGCAGAGTTTGCAGAATTTTGAGATGATCGCGCTGGCGCGCGGCGTTTCAATGGAGGATTTTATCAATCAGGCGTGGTGCACGACGGTAATCAACACCAATTCGCCGCGCCAGATTGATATACCGATGGGGCAAGGATTGATCGATTTTGCCAAGGCCGGGCAGGTGTTGATTATCACGCCGTTCTGCCTGTCGGGTGCGATGGCGCCGGTCACGGTGGCGGGCGCGATGGTTTTGCAGCATGCCGAGGCTTTGGCGGGGATCACGCTGGCACAATTGGCGCGGGCCGGGTCACCGGTGGTTTACGGGTCGTTCCTGTCCAATGTTGATATGAAATCCGGTGCCCCGGCAATGGGCACGCCCGAGCATTTTCAGGGCACCGTTGGCTCGGGTCAATTGGCACGCTTGTTGAATTTGCCGTGGCGGTCGGGCGGTGGGTCGGCGGCGAATTCGGGCGATGCGCAGGCCGCCAATGAGAACCAGCTGGCTTTGTGGGGTTCGATCTTGGGCGGGGCGAATGTCGTCATCCACGCGGCGGGCTGGCTGGAGAGCGGGCTGTCATTTTCCTATGAAAAGTTCATTACAGATCTGGAAGTGCTGCAATCGCTGGCGGAAATTTGCAGCGCGCCGGTGCAAGATGATGCCGCCTTGGCGCTGGACGCGATTGCCGAGGTGCAACCGGGCGGGCATTTTTTTGGGGCACAACATACGATGGCGCGGTATCGTGATGCGTTTTATGCGCCCTTGAACGCCGACTTAAGCAATTTTGGCCAGTGGAGCGAGGCCGGGTCGCTTTCGGCAACGCAGCGGGCGACCGCTGTTTGGCAGCGGGTATTGGCGGAGTTTGCGGCACCACCGGTGCGTTCTGGTCTGAAAGAGGCGCTGGCGGAATATGTGGCGCTTGGCAGCGAAGCCGGCGGTGCGCCGCCGGTAAGTTAGCAGGGCCGCGACGCTATCATTTGACTTGGCCGATCAGGGTTTTGCTATTCGCTTTTGCGATGTTGCGCAGCCTTTTGGCTAACTCATTACTTTTGTGCCCAATCCATGCCCTTCAGCGGGCCTGGCTTTGACTTGCCGCAGCTCCTCGACCGAGCGCACCTCCAGCCGCGCCGCACCGGCCCAGTCGCGGGTTTTGACCACGGGTGCCTTCATCCGCTCGCGCGCCGCTGGCATGGCGGCGGCATATTGCGGCAGCCATTTTTCCTGCGCCACCAGCATCTCGTCCACCATCTGCCACACCTCGTCCGGCGTGCAAATCGCCCCGACCAGCGGGTCGTGCAGGACGGCGAGTTTCAACAATTCAACATCGCCGGTCATCGCCGCATGCACCGACATCCGCTGGACGCTGACCGAGGCCATGCAGGTGGCGGCGCAGGCTTCGGGCAGGGTGATGCCTTCGACCATGTTGATGCCGAAACGGTCGACGAAACCGGGGCTTTCGATGATGCAGTCGGCAGGCAGGTTGGTGATCGTGCCGCCATTGCGGACATTGAAATGCCCGCGATAAACCCGTCCGGTTTCCAGCGCCTCGATGATATGGCTGGCGTGCTCGTCGGTGCGCTGGTAATCCGCCAGCGATTTCCCCGCATCTTCAAGAAACTTCGGAAAATCCTCCTCGAACCAATTCCGATTTTCGGTGGAGTAGCGCAGATAACCGCCGGTTTCGCCGTGAATCCAGTCGTCCATGCTGATCCAGTCGTTTATCTGGTCCGGGCGTTTGCGATACCACGGCAGGTATTCGCTGAGATGCCCATTGGATTCGGTCGAGTAATACCCGAACCGCTTCAGCACATCGATCCGCACCTTTTCTTGCCGTGAAAACACCGGATGTGCCTCGAAGGCCGCAACCAGTTCATCCTTACCAATCCTGCGCCCCTTGTGGCGAATGTCGGTGTACCATGTCTGATGGTTGATGCCGGAACAGATGATGTCGATTTCGGTGTGATCCTGCACCCCCAACGCCTTGGCGATCTGCCGCCAGCCGTTCTGCACCCCGTGACACAGGCCAACAACCTTGACCCCGCCGTGGTCGAGCACCGCCCAGGTGTTCATCGCCATCGGGTTGGCGTAGTTGAGCAGCAACGCCCCCGGTTCCGCCACCTCGCGGATGTCTTTGCAAAAATCGAGGATGACGGGAATGTTGCGTTGGCCGTAAAGGATGCCCCCGGCGCAAATCGTATCGCCGACGCATTGATCGACGCCGTATTTCAGCGGGATGCGGATGTCGTCGGCAAAAGCCTCCAACCCGCCAACGCGCACGACGTTCATCACATAGCGGGCATCCTTCAGCGCCACACGCCGGTCAGTGGTTGCGGTAACCTTTGCCGGCAGGTTGTTGACCTTGACGATTCGGCCGATGATCTGGGTGATCATGTCAAGGTTATGGTCGTTGATGTCGGTCAGGGCGAATTCGACCCCGGCGAATTCCGGCACTTTTAGCAGGTCGCTGATCAGTTTCTTGGTGAACCCAACCGAACCCGCGCCGATGATTG
>JANMOK010000218.1:0-9162 GCA_031369165.1 Paracoccaceae bacterium | reverse complement strand
GCCCAATTTCAGCGCCAAGTCCCACGCTTCATGCGCTAGATTTAGCAGATGCCCGTCAGGGCAATTGTCGTGATCCAACGGCACCGGTGCTACCGCTAGACCCTCATAGCCCTTGTCCTCGCCAAACGCCGCGCGGCGATGGTTGCGCATCACCCGCAGCATGTGGTCCGCATTGGCGGCATAGCCGGGAAAGGCACCCAGTTCCGACGCCATTTCCGCCGAGGTGGAATAGCAAACCCCTGTCATGATCGCGCTTAGAACGCCGCCCAACGCGCGACCTTCGACTGAATCATAGCCAAAGCCCATGTTCATCAGCAGCCCGCCGATATTGGCGTAACCTAGCCCGGTCGTGCGGAATTTATAGGACAATTCGGCAATCTGTGGCGACGGGAATTGCGCCATCATCACCGAGATTTCCAACGTCACCATCCACAGTCGGCAGGCGTGAATATAGGCGTCGGCATCGAACTTGCCGTCTTTCAGAAACGGCAGCAAGTTGATCGAGGCCAGATTGCACGCCGTATCGTCCAGAAACATATATTCCGAGCACGGGTTGCTGGCCCGGATCGGCCCATCCGCCGGGCACGTGTGCCAAGCGTTGATCGTGTCATGGAACTGAATGCCCGGATCGGCGCAAGACCAGGCGGCGTGACCAATTTGGTCCCACAAATCGCGGGCTTTCAGCGTTTTCGCCACTTTGCCATCAATGCGGCGGATCAAAGCCCAGTCGGCGTCGTCTTTGACCGCCTGCAAAAACGCATCGGTGACGCGGACCGAATTGTTGGAATTCTGGCCCGAGACCGTCAGATACGCGTCCGAATCCCAGTCGGTGTCATAGGCCGGAAATTCAATCGAGGAATACCCCTGCCCGGCATACTGTAACACGCGCTTGACGTAACCTTCCGGGATCATCGCCTTCTTGGCTGACCGAATGGCCGCCTTCAAACCCGCGTTCACCGACGGATCCAATGCATCCACTTCGCGCCCATCCCAAGCCCGGATTGCCGCAAAAATGTCGTTCAACCGCGCTTGATGCAGCTTGGAACCGGCGACCAAACTGGCAACCTTCTGCTCCTCGACAACCTTCCAGTTGATGAATTCCTCAATATCCGGGTGATCCATATCGCAGATCACCATTTTTGCTGCCCGCCGTGTGGTGCCGCCCGACTTGATCGCACCAGCCGCCCGGTCGCCGATTTTCAAAAACGACATCAGGCCCGAAGATTTTCCGCCGCCCGCCAAGCTTTCATTCGCGCCACGTAGAGAGGAAAAGTTGGTGCCGGTGCCCGAGCCATATTTGAACAATCGCGCCTCACGCGTCCACAAATCCATGATGCCGCCTTCGTTCACCAAGTCGTCGGAGACTGACTGGATGAAACAGGCATGCGGTTGCGGGTGTTCGTAAGCGGAGTCTGATTTCGTCAATTTGCCGGTCTGGAAATCGACGTAGTAATGCCCTTGCGACGGTCCATCAATGCCATAGGCCCAGTGCAGGCCGGTATTAAACCATTGCGGCGAATTCGGCGCTGCCATCTGCGCCGCCAGCATGAATCGCATTTCGTCGTAATAGGCCCGCGCGTCGCCCTCGGATGAGAAATACCCGCCTTTGACGCCCCAATAGGCCCAAGCGCCAGCCAGCCGGTCAAACACTTGTTTCGCGGTTGTTTCGCCGATGTAACGGTCTTTTTCCGGCAAGGCGGCCAGTTTTTCTTCGTCGGGAATCGAACGCCACAAAAAGGCCGGAACGCCTTTCTCTTTCACCCGTTTTGTGAATGCTGGAATCCCAGCCTTGCGGAAATATTTCTGCGCCAAAACGTCTGACGCCACTTGGCTCCAGGACGCAGGTACTTCCAAATCCTGCTGCGAGAAAACCACCGACCCATCGGGATTGCGAATCTCCGACGCCGTAACTCGAAATTCCAAGCCGCCATAGGCACCTTTTGCTTCACTGGTAAAACGCCGTTCGATCTTCATAGCCTGCCCCGTTTTTTTGGACCCGAGAGTCACCTTTGCACTGTGCCGTGATGGGAGGCACAAATTCGGGCGTTTCGCCCCTGCTGACATTTACGAAAACACCTTCGTCCCCTGCCGCGCCGACCACTAGATATTGTGGTTCTGTCCGCAGCCTGCACAACCTGACGCATTGCCCCGGCATTGGTCAAACAATTTATTCACGGATTTGTCATATTTTGCTGTTGACTGTGATCTTGCTGGAAAATCGGCGATTTGACCAAAAAACCGCCGCGCCGGTTTGTGCAATTGCGAAGGGTAAAATCTTGCTGCGCTAAGTGCATAAAAGCCATGCAAGCCAAGCGATTATGAATCTTTCTTCAGAAACGACAAAAAGATCGCTTTACAATTGGTACCGCAGTGCGATTGCCGCGATGCCGCAAAGTCAAAGCCTCCCCTTTGATTCGTGTGGCAGGATTGCCATGCCGCGAAGCGCTTTCTGAAGGTCGCACCCACAACAGACGCTTGGCAAAAATGGCCCAGTCTGACCGCAGCACAGAATTGGAGCGCAAGATGACAGTTACAGACGCGCTTCACCAACAGCTACAGACCGTCATGCGTCCTGTTGCGCAAGCAAATGGCCTTCCCAACCATTTCTACATCACGCCCGAAGGGCTGGCGCTTGAACGCGACCGGCTGTTCTTTGCTGGTTGGGCATGTATCGGTCTGACAAAGGATGTGCCGCAAAAGGGTGACGTTTTGCCCTGTGAGTTACTCGGCGCCCCGTTGCTGTTGGTGCGCGACCACGACAATACGATTAGGGTCTATCAGAACGTCTGCCGACATCGCGGCATGATCTTGGTCAGCCAGCCGACAAATTTCGCCGGTGTCATCCGCTGCCCCTATCATTCCTGGTGCTATTCGCTGGACGGTAAACTGCGCGCCACCCCGCATGTCGGTGGCCCGGGTATCAACAAGCATGCCTCGGTAACACCCGAAACCACGGGCTTGATCGACGTTCGCTGTGGCGTGTTCATGGATATGGTCTTCATAAATCTTGACGGCAAAGCGCCAGATTTTGATACTTTTTCAAAGCCTTACCAAAAACTTTGGGCCGACTTCTGTGACCAACCTTTGTTCCACGGTGGCGCGGACTCAAGTTTCACGCTGCCAGTGAACTGCAACTGGAAACTGGCGGTCGAGAATTACTTGGAAAGCTATCATTTGCCTTGGGTGCACCCCGGGCTGAACGCTTATTCGCGGCTGGAGGACCACTATCATATCGAATCACCCGACCAGTATTCCGGTCAGGGCACTGTGGTCTACAATCCGAAACTCAGCGAAACCCAATCATTCCCCAATTTCGCCGGTTTACCCAAGAAATGGGATAAATCCGCCGAATATATCGGCATGTTCCCCAATGTTTTGCTCGGTGTCCACCGCGACCATTTTTACGCCATCCGGCTGGAACCGCTCGACCACGGCACAACGCTCGAACACGTTGATCTGTATTATGCCAGCGAAGAAGCGGCTTCATCTGACGGTTACAAAAACTTGCGCCAATCCAATGCCGCCTTGTGGAAAAGCATTTTTCTCGAAGACATTGGCGTCGTGGAAGGCATGCAGAAAGGCCGCCACGCGCCGGGCTTCGACGGCGGGCGTTTTTCAGCCGTCATGGATAGCCCGACGCATCTGTTCCACGCTTGGGTGGCAAAGCGCCTTGTCGAGTGAACCCGCCCGCCTTGATGCCGAAATGATTGCCCTGCACGGCAGCGGACAAGCTGCACGGCTTTGCGAGCTGCACGAAACGGCAGCTCAGCTTTTGGACAATACCAGTGCGCAGCGCTTTCATATAACTCACGCTTGGATCTATGCGCTGGTTGCTGGTGACAGTCGCCGAATCAACGCGCTGGAGACGCGCCTAAAAAGCTTGGGCGGTCTCTAAGGTTTAACCTGCAATATCCACCGCATAGTATTGATAATACGGGTTTTCTGGTGTTCGGTAAATACTGGGAAAGTTGGCATGATGCACGGCATCGGGAAAATGCTGCGCTTCCAGACACAGGCCGGAAAACTTGCCGTATTCCACACCGCTCAACCCCTTGACCCCGTCTTTCGCCATCACCGAATTATACGCCTGTATCGCCGGTTGATCGGTCCAGACCTTCATAACCACCCCGCTTTTATCACCAACCGCTGTCGCGGCGGCGATACTGGAATTGCGTCCCGCGCGCAAAACCAAGTTCATATCGACCCCGAACCCTTGCGGATCAATCGACCGCATGGCGACGGCTTGGCGAAAATCGTAGCGGGTTCCCTCAACCGATTTGATTGTTCCATCGGGAATCAGCAAATCATCTGTCGGTGTGTAATTCTCGGCATCGACCTGCAAAACATGATCCAATGCCGTGCCCGCGCCGTTGAGATTGTAATAATTGTGCTGCGCCAGATTGATCGGCGTCGCGCGATCCGGCTGGCCCGACATTTCCCAGACCAGCTTTGATCCGTCCAAAGTTATGGTAACGCTAAAGGCCACGCTGCCCGGATAACCTTCCTCGCCATCGGGCGAAGCATAGGTCAGTCGCACCGAATTTGCATCGCTGTCGGTATCCATATTCCAAATGCGTTTACCAAGGCCAACAATGCCACCGTGCAGCGAATGCGGCCCCGACTTGGTAGTCAAATGATAAGTCTTGCCTTCCAGATCAAACATCGCCCCTGCAATCCGATTGGCAACGCGTCCGGCGATGATGCCATGCGACGCACTTTTGGTCCTGTACTCGTCCATCGTCGCAAAGCCTTGCAGAACGCGCAAATCGCCCGCGCCGCGCGAAATGATCCAGTCTTGCGTGGCGCAGCCAAACGCCAGAATTGACACCTGCGCTTTGTCGGTTTCCAAGACCGCGCGTTCAACTTTGCGGCCTTCATATTCGCCAAACAATTTTTTCTGAATCATTGCCGATACTCCAATGCTTGCCCCCCTTGTGGCGCGAAGCTGGGTGATCGTCAAAGCTGAAATCGAATCGTCACACCAATGGTGCGGCTGCCCTGGCGATTTCTGGCAGCGAAACATCGCCGGCATCGCCAACGACCACATAGGCCGCGCCGTCTTCTTTCCAAGAAACCATCCGCGTTCCGGAAACCGTGACATCGACAAAACTACTGGTGGATTTGTCGGGCGCCATGATGACGCACAGGGCAACAACCCGGCCATCGGGGCGGCGATACATCAACTGCGCGACTGGCTTTGCTGCCGCAACCAGCAATCGACCACCCTCAAACGTCAGGCCTTGGGCGGTCAGGTCCGGAGCTTTGACTGGCACACCGACAACTTTTGTCAACCAGGTTTCCAAATGCGGCTGCTCGTTCGCGGCGACTTCGACCAAGTGTCGCTGTTCCGCTGCATAAACGCGATGATAATCGGCAATATCGCTTAACCAGCCCTCGTTTTGCGCAACCAGTGTCTGGTCAGGCCAAGTTGCAACAGCATAACCGCCAAGTGCACCCGCGATGAGCAAAGCCAGCGCCGCGGCACTTGCGCGGATCGCAAACATCATACCGCGACCACTACCCGCAATATCTTCGTGGAGGCCATTGATGACCGGCACACGTTGCCGCGCGCTGCCTGAACCTTCAATGGCCCGCGCCAACGCCAGGGGCACAGGTTCGTTCAATTTGGAGTCAAAGTAATCACGCGCCATCGAATTCGCGCGCCGCATTCCGTCAATTCGTGCGGCAATAGTGGGATCGTTTCGGCTGCGTTGTTCCAATTCTCGCACGTCGTCACTGGCCAGAACGCCGTCCAGAAAGGCCGAGATTTGTAGATCGAGCTGCTCAGACATCGTCACACCTGCCGCAGGGCTGAACCGCCCGACCTGTTCAGCCCGTCCCGTAGCGCAGCCCTTGCGCGGGAAAGGCGGCTCATCACCGTGCCAATGGGAATGTCCAATATTTCGGCGGTTTCGCTATAGGAATGTTCCTCGACACCGACCAACAGCAAGACCGCAGACAGGCCCTCGGGCAAAGCTTCGATCATGCGGCCAACTTGCCCGGCAAAAGTTGAATCTTCGGACGATGCCAAACTGCTTGGCAATTCCGCCGTCTCGGCATCGACAACGCCTTGTCCAACGCGCACTTTGCGTTTGCGCAATTCGGAAATCCAAAGATTGCGCATCATGGTGTAGACCCAGGCGTCCAGCCGCGTTCCTGTTTGCCACTGACCTATTCGAGTAATCGCACGTTCGCAGGCCGACTGAACCAGATCATCGGCATCCGCCGCGTCACGCGTCAAAGTCCTTGCGAACCGCCGCAAGCGCGGCAGCAGATGGATCAAGTCGCGTTTGAATTGCGTGGTGTCAGTCACGCGGCATCTCTCCATTGCCCAAACTCGCAAAACATTGTGTTCTGAAGCCTGCGGAAATTCTGTCAAAACCTGCGCGCTATTCATAGCCGATTCCATGCGTGAACGGGCCAGAATGTGATATTCTGCCCCGTTCGGTCACGTTTTTCTTTCAATAGTTTGATTCTTGGCCGTCCAAAGCCAGCTCTAGCGCACGATAGGCCCAAGTGTCGCGACCGCCATAACCTTCGATCATGGCCAATTGCACCTGCGCCGCCGCCAGGTCACCCTGCTGAACCAGCGCTTGGCCCATATATGAGCGTGCCAGAATATAATCAGGTTTCGCCTCAAGCGCCTGCCGGTAAAATTCCATCCCCAGTTCCATGCGACCGGCTTTGCGGTTTGCAAACCCCAGATAGTTCAATATGCGCGGGTCTTGCGGATTTGCCGCCAACTCCAGCAAACGGATGGCATTGTCATATTGTCCATCATAAGCGAGTTCGCGTGCATTGTTGTAGATTTGGTCATCCGAAAGGTCGACTTCTTCGGGGACCACACATTCCTGCAGTTCTTCGTCCCAAATGAATCCCTCTTCGCACACAATCGTCGTGTTGGTTGCTTTGGGCGGTTCGGTGCTGTCGGAGCCAGCCGAAAACGCCGGTGCACCCGTCAACAGGAACAAGACGCTTAGCGCTGGCACCGAAGAATAAACCCAAGTCGTTTTCATTTTACATTCCCCTGGTTGAGTTAGCCTTGTTGTCGCCGATGTGCCGAATCTACATGCCTTGTTCCTGCACATGACCAACGTTGCAACAAGCGCGATTATTCCATGCCAATGCTACATTGTGAAAATGGTCGGGGCGATAGGATTCGAACCTACGACCTACGGTTCCCAAAACCGTCGCGCTACCAGCCTGCGCTACGCCCCGACTTGATGGTTGCTGCTCTATATCATTGCCGACACGGTTGAAAAGGTACAATCAAGCTAAGTCAACCTGCACAATTCCAATTCGCCAAAGTCTGGTCGATTGCAGGGTGTCGCACAATGCTGCCGGTTGTCAGACCCAGTTTTTCAGCCAAGCCACCATTTATTTCCAAAACGAATCTGATGTTCGGCCCGCCGACGCGGGCCGTATCAGTCTGTGGTGTCGCATTATTGATGATTTGCATGACCGTCCCCGTCGGGTCGATAAAAAGCATATCCAGCGGAATGTACGTATTGTGCATCCAAAAGACGGCATCGATTGGCGCCTCGTAAACGAACAGCATCCCCGAAAATTGCGGCAGGGCATCGCGAAACATCATTCCCTGTGCCCGTTCGGCCTCATTGTCGGCAATCTCGACCGAAAATCGGACCTGTGAGGATTGATTCTTGATATCCACAAATTGCTCGGCACAATCTTGCGCCAGCAATCCGCGCGAACTCAGCAAAAAGGCAGCGATAGCCCAAAAGGGATTAGGCGTGCCCATGCGCAACAGGGTGATCCCAAGAACGAACTTCCGATGCCATTTTTCCCCGCGGGCCGTCAACGGTTCGGACACATATTGCTTCGCCGGGCTGCAATTCCGCCAAACCATATTGACGCAATACTTCCATGTGTACGAAAATATCGTCATTGCTGCCAAATGCGTTCACAAAGCCAAATCCTTTGGTCTTGTCGAACCATTTGACCCGCGCCGGCATCAACGCGGAAGCCCCTTCATCACTGACCACAAAGTCGGTTGGTCGATGCGCTGAATCAAAAGCCTCCGGGTGTTCAATTTCCGGGGCAACGATTTCATGTATGACTGTCGCCTGGCGGCCCCGATCGGTCCCTTGTGCTTCAATGACTATCGCCGCACCTTCGGCAACGGAGCTGCGTCCGAAATTTCGCAGCACATTGGCGTGCAGCAAAACATCACCTTCCCCATCGGCGGTTACGATGAAACCGTAACCTTTCGTGGCGTCAAACCACTTAACATGCCCCTTAATCATCTACACCCTGCCAGTTTGTTGCCACCGGTTCGATTTGGCCACCCAAAGCGCGAGAGAGCGTCGGGGGACGTCACTAATATCAGCGAATATTCTTGCAGCCGCAAGTGATTAACCAAAATTCGTTAGCGGACCCCGGAATTGCCTGGTTTGCGGGGCCTGACAGCAATAATTTCACTTCGTGTGCTGAAGTCACAAAGGCAGGCGTCGCGCAGGGTGAAGTCGCTGGCATGCGGCATTTTACGGGTACAGCCGGGCGACATTCCAAGTGTTTTTTGTCAATTTACGGCTGAATTTGAACCTGTCGTGCAATCTGAATGCCCCATCGGCCCAGAATTCAATTTCCATAGGCTCAAGGCAAAAACCGCCCCAGAACGGCGGACGGCTTGGGTTCAATCCATGCTCGGCAGTCATTTTGGCAACCTGCGTCAGCAATTCCGATTTGGACCCCAGCGGCTGTGACTGCCGCGACGCCCAGGCACCAAGTTTGCTTTGCAGCGACCTTGACGCGAAATAGGCGTCCGCTTTGGCACCCTCGACCCTTTCAACCATGCCACGAACGCGAATCTGCCGCCGCAAGGATTTCCAGTGGATGACGAGCGCGGCCTTCTTGGAACTGTCCAATTCGGCCGATTTCTGGCTGCCGAAATTCGTGTAGAAGACAAAACCGTTGTCTTCGATGTCCTTCAACAACACCATTCGCGCGTTGGGCATACCTTCCGCATCCACCGTGGCCAGCGTCATGGCATTGGCATCGTTCGGCTCTGACTTTTCCGCTTCTGCCAGCCAATTGCGGGCGATCATAATTGGATCATCCCCGGCGAATATTCCGACGCGTTCCACGAACAACTCCTATGGCACTGCCCTGACAATGGCACCGGCACCCAGACCATTCAATGCC
>JANMOK010000096.1:0-12219 GCA_031369165.1 Paracoccaceae bacterium | reverse complement strand
TTGGTAGCGACCGTCGACTACCGACATCAGGCTTTCGAAAACGTGGCAATGGTTGGCTTTGATGATGCGGGCAAAGGCATGATAAACCGGGGTGAAGAGGATCACTGCGTCGCCGGGTTTTGTGAAGGCTTGCAGGCAAATGGCTATGCCTGCGACAAGGCCGTGCGAGGTTGTTATCCAGTCGGGTTCCGGTGTCCAGCCGTGGCGGGACTGCATCCAGTTGATGATCGCCGTCTTGTGTTCGCGTTCGTCGCCGAAATAGCCGTGAACGCCATGGGCGACCGATTTGGATAAGGCGGCATTCACCGATGGCGGTGGCAAGAAATCCATGTCGGCGGTCCACATCGGAATACCGGTGTTGTTGGGCACACCAAACAGATGTTCCATGTTGTCCCATTTATGCGAATGGGAATTGCGGCGGTCGATGGGTTGGTCGAAGTCGAATATCATGCGCGGATTCCTGTGCAACGGCGGTTATCCTTTAAACAGCTTCGCGGGCGCTTGCAGCATAAGAATTGTTCGCATACATCGGCAAATATGAGCATTCGAGAAATCCTGTGGTATCCCGATCCGCGCCTGAAAAAGGTCTGCGATCCCGTGGGCAAGATCAATGCCGAGGTCAAAAAGCTGGCTGCGGATATGTTGGCCACGATGTATGCAGCACCCGGTGTTGGCTTGGCCGCGCCGCAGGTCGGGGAATTGCGGCGATTGTTCGTGATGGATTGCGCGCCGAAAGATGCCAAGCCGGAACCGATGGTGATTATCAACCCCGAGATTTTGGCATTGGGTCAGGAATTGATCGAGGCGGAAGAGGGTTGTCTGTCGGTGCCGGATTTTTATGAAGACGTCACGCGACCCGGTTCGGTGACGATTTCCTGGCTGGGTCTTGATGGGGGCGAGCATACGGGAAGTTTCGAAGGGCTGGCGGCCAAGTGCATCCAGCACGAGATTGACCATCTGAACGGCAAGATGTTTTTGGACCATCTTTCGGCACTGAAGCGCTCGATCATCACAAAGAAGATGAAGAAGCTGAAGCGCGAACGGGCGGCGGAATTGTTATTATAGGGACGACACCCATGCGCGTTATATTCATGGGGACGCCTGCGTTTTCGGTCGTCGCGCTGGAGGCGTTGGTCGCTGTCGGGCACGAGATTGCATGCGTGTATTCGCAGCCACCGCGCAAGGCTGGGCGCGGCCAAGGCGCGCGGGTTTCGGCTGTGCATACGCGTGCGTCGGAGTTGGGGTTGGCGGTGCGCACGCCGGTGAATTTTCGGGATCAGAGTGAACGGGCGGCGTTTGCGGCGTTGAACGCCGAAGTGGCGGTGGTCGTCGCCTATGGGCTGATTTTGCCGCAAGCGATTCTTGATGCGCCACGGCTGGGCTGTTTGAACATCCACGCCTCATTGTTGCCGCGCTGGCGGGGGGCGGCACCTATTCAGCGGGCGATCATGGCGGGGGATAAGGAAACCGGCGTTTGCATCATGCAGATGGAAGCTGGGTTGGACACTGGGCCGGTTTTGTTGCGCGAAGCGACCGCTATCGCGGCGGGCGATACCTATGGGTCGCTGCATGATCGGTTGGCGGTGATTGGGGCGCGGTTGGCGGTGCAGGCCTTGGCGGGATTGCCGCTGCGGGCGGTGGCGCAGGTCGACACTGGCGTGGCCTATGCCAAGAAAATCGACAAGGCCGAGGCGCGGGTTGATTGGACTTTGTCGAGCCCTGCGGTTGACGCGCATATTCGTGGATTATCGCCATTTCCTGGGGCTTGGGCGATGGTTGCGGGCCAGCGGGTGAAGGTATTGCTTTCGGCGGTTGGCCAAGGTGAGGGTGCTCCGGGGCAGGTTTTGGACGATGGCTTGACGGTCGCCTGTGGGTCAGGCGCGGTGAAGTTGCTACGGCTGCAGCGCGAAGGGAAAGCGGCAATGGACACACGCGAGTTTCAGCGCGGCTTTCCGGTTTTGGCGGGTGCGACCTTAGCTTGAGGCCAATTCCTTGCCGAAGAATTCCATTGTCCGATCCCAAGCAAGATTCGCTGCTTCGGCGTTGTAACGCGCCTCGGACGAGTCGTTATGGAAGGCGTGGTTGACGCCGGGATACATGTGCAGCTCATAACGAATTCCGGCGGTGTCGAGGGCGGTTTTGTAGGCGTCGATCCCGGCGTTGATCCGTTCGTCGAGTTCGGCGTAATGCAGCATGAGGGCAGCCTTGATTGACGGCACCGCCGCGGCATCGGGTTGAGCACCATAAAATGCGACGGCGGCGTTCAACTGCGGGTCAGCAACGGCGAGAGCGTTGGCCATGCCGCCGCCCCAGCAAAAGCCGACGATACCGACTTTGCCGTTGCCGGCCTCGTGGCTGCGAAGGTATGTTGAACTGGCGACCAGATTGCCTTGGGTTGTCGCCGGATCGAGGGCCGAGATCATCTCGCGGGCTTTGTCCTCGTCAGTTGGTGTGCCACCGGAGGGGGAAAGGAAATCCGGCGCGAGAGCCGCGAAACCTGCGACGGCGGCGCGGCGGGCGACGTCTTGGATATGGGCGTTCAGACCACGATTTTCGTGCACGACGATGACAGTTCCAAGCGGGCCAGACGCGGCCGCCGGAAGCGCCAGATAGCCGGTCATGTCGCCGCCCGTGCCTGCATAAGTGACATTTGTGGTGGTGATGCGGGCATCATCTTCGGCGATAATCGCGGCGGCAGCTTGGCTTGCAGCGAGGAGCGGCATGATCGCGGCAGCGGCAGCGGTGCCGCCAGCCAGTTTGGACAGATTTTCCATGAAACCGCGCCGATCCAGCGTCAGATGGGTGTATTCATCGTAAAGGTTGATCATGTCTTGAGTTACGCCGTGATGCTGTTCGGTCATCTTGGAATGCTCCGGTTTGATCTGAATGGAAGATCATACGCCGGTTCGATTTGAAAGGTCTTCAATTTCCCGCGATTGTGCCCATATTAGGCTACAAGTTGCCGTAGGAGGTTTGGGTGGGAATTCTGCTGCTGATCGTCGTTGGTGCCGCTGCGGGATTCATCGCCACGCGGATAATGAAACTGGATTTGGGCGTGCCACAGACGATTGCGGTGGGCGTTTTGGGCGCTTTGGCGGGCGGCATGATTTTGCGGCTGCTGACGACAGCATTTACCATGCTTTCAGGCTTTGTCGGCGCTATTCTGGGGGCCCTGTTGCTGATTTATGTCTGGCAAAACTTCATCGCCAAGCGGTGATTTTGGCGGCTTAAACGGCTCCATTCCCGCCCGCGCCAGTTCGTCCGCCCGTTCATTTTCGGGGTGGCCGTTGTGGCCTTTGACCCATTGCCAAGTGACTTTGTGTTTCTGGTGGGCGGCGTCTAGGCGTTGCCAGAGGTCGGCGTTCTTGAGACCGCCCTTCTTGGTCCAACCCTTGCGTTTCCACGCGTGAATCCATTGCGTGATGCCGTCTTTGACATAGACCGAGTCGGTGATCAGGATCAGGTCTGAGGGGCGGGTGAGAGATTCAAGCGCCGCGATCGCCGCCATCAGTTCCATACGATTGTTGGTGGTGAGGGCTTCGCCGCCTTGGAGTTCGCGGGTTTTCAGGATGGTTTCGCCGTCGCGAGCAATCAACAGCACGCCCCAGCCGCCGGGGCCGGGGTTGCCGGAACAGGCGCCGTCTGTGTAGGCGAACAGGTCAGGCATGGGCGTAGATCACGGCAAACCCCCTCATCCGGCGCTTTGCGCCACCTTCTCCCCGGTGGAGCGAAGGGAAGTTGGGTCGCGCAGGATGCGTGGTACTTTGAATTCCACCGCTTCTTTTGCGGTTTCGACCAGCTTGACGGTTACCTGATAGCGGGCATGAAACGCGTCGACCACTTCGTTGACCAGCACTTCGGGGGCGGAGGCACCGGCGGTGATGCCGACGGCTTTGGCCCCGGCAAGGGCCCGCCAGTCGATTTCGGCGGCGCGTTGCACCAGTTGGGCGTATTTGCAGCCCGCTTTCTCTCCGACTTCGACCAAACGGCGGGAATTGGAGGAATTGGGGGCACCGATCACCAACAGCGCGTCGATTAGTGGCGCGATGGCTTTGACCGATTCCTGGCGGTTGGTGGTGGCATAGCAGATGTCTTCCTTATGCGGGCCGACGATGGCGGGGAAGCGGGATTTGAGCGCGTTCACCACGTCGATGGTGTCGTCCACACTGAGGGTGGTTTGGGTGATGAAGGCAAGTTTTGTCGGGTCGCGCGGGGCGATTTTGGCTACATCGGCGGCGGTTTCGACAAGGATGACCTCGCCGGTCGGCAGTTGGCCCATGGTGCCAAGGGTTTCGGGGTGACCTGCATGGCCGATCATCACCATTTGCAGACCGTTCTGGTGGTGGCGTTCGGCCTCTATATGCACTTTGGACACCAGCGGGCAGGTGGCATCGACGTAGATCATTTGGCGGCGTGCGGCTTCGGCGGGCACGGATTTTGGCACGCCGTGGGCGGAAAAGATCACCGGGCGGTCGAGGGGGCATTCGTCGAGTTCCTCGACAAATACGGCACCTTTGGCCCGCAGTTCATCGACGACGTATTTGTTGTGGACTATTTCGTGGCGGACAAAGACCGGTGCCCCCCATTTTTCCAGCGCCATTTCGACGATTTTGATGGCACGATCCACCCCCGCGCAAAAGCCACGCGGGGCGGCGAGGTAGAGAGTGAGGGGGGGGAGGTTCATGCTAATCTCTTTACAGGAGTGTCAAGTCGAGAGGAAGGCGCGCACATCTGCAAAAACCGCTTCGAACATTTCCGGCGTCAAGCGCCGTGTATTGGTGTTGTAGCGCGAACAGTGGTAGCTGTCGAAGACGGTGTAGCCGTTGATTTCGTGGCGGGCTTGGTGGGCGAAGGGGTGGGTATTCAGTTTGGCATCAAGGGTGCGTAGCAGGCTTTCGTGGGCGATGCGGCCAAGGCAGAGGATGGCTTTGAGGTTGGGCAGGGCTTTGATGCGGGCTTTCAGGAATGGGCGGCAGGTGGCGATTTCGACCGGAAGCGGTTTGTTTTGCGGGGGAACGCAGCGGACGGAGTTGGTGATGAGGCAGTTGGTGAGTTGTAGGCCGTCGTCGGGATTTGCGGCGAATTGGCCGCTGGAAAAGCCGAATTTGGCGAGGGTGGCATAAAGCAAATCGCCCGCGAAATCGCCGGTGAAGGGGCGGCCGGTGCGGTTGGCTCCGGTCACGCCGGGGGCGAGGCCGACGATGAGAAGTTGGGCGTTCGTGTCGCCAAAAGACGGGACCGCGCCGTTGAACCAGTCGGGTTCGCGGGCGCGGACTTCGTTTCGATAGGTGACAAGCCGGGGGCAACGCGCACAATCACGCGGAGCCTCAGCCGGAAAAATCACGCGTCTTCAGAAATGCTGTTGGCTGGAACCGCATCTGCCGGACGCGGCGGTCGGCCGATAACATCGCGTAGTTCGTCGAGTTCGATGAAGTTGTCGCACTGGCGGCGCAGTTCGTCGGCGATCATTGGCGGTTGTGAGCGGATGGTCGAAACCACCGAGACGCGCACGCCTTGACGCTGCAGCGATTCAACCAGAGGGCGGAAATCACCATCGCCCGAGAAAATGACGATATGATCGACATGCGGGGCCAATTCCATGGCGTGGACGGCCAGTTCGATATCCATGTTGCCTTTGACTTTGCGACGGCCCATCGAATCGGTGAATTCTTTCGCCGGTTTGGTGACCATCGTGAAACCGTTGTAGTTCAACCAATCGACCAAGGGCCGGATTGGCGAATATTCTTCGTTTTCCAATAGGGCCGTATAATAAAACGCGCGCAACATTTTGCCGCGCCGCATGAATTCGGTGCGCAACAGTTTATAGTCGATGTCAAACCCCAGCGCCTTGGCGGCGGCATAAAGGTTGGACCCGTCGATGAACAGCGCGAGCTTTTCGCCTTGATAGAACATAGTGCCTCCGGCAGTGTTATTGGGGGCTGGTGCAAGCGGACTTGCGGTTAAATGACGCCCTTGGTTAAAAAGTTATGCAGCGAAAATAGGGAAAACCGTTGGATTCGCAAGATGCAAAAACGACACTTTCGCGACGGAAATACTTGGCTGCCCTTGGGTCAAACCTTTCGGGTAACGTAACGTCACCTCTGGAGGCACTGGAACTCGCGCTGACGTTGTTTGCCGAATATGGTTTGAGAATCACCGCACGCAGCCGGTTGTATCGCTCCCCCGCATATCCGCCGGGGTCGGGACCGGAGTTTGTGAACGGGGCGGTGGCGTTTGAGGCTGATCGAGAACCTTCTGTGGTTTTACGCGATTTGCATTCAATTGAAGCGCAGTTAGGTCGGGTGCGCAAGCGGCGTTGGGAAGCAAGAGTTTGCGACATAGATATGCTCGCCTGTGATGCTGAAATTTTACCGGATAATGCGACCGTCTTGCGTTGGCTATATCAGCCGGAAGTTGAACAACGGATTAACGCACCACAAGAATTGATCTTGCCGCATCCACGGATGCAGGACCGGGGGTTTGTGTTGGTGCCTTTGGCCGAGATTGCTGCCGATTGGGTGCATCCGGTTTTGGGAAAAAGCGTGGCGCAGATGCTGGCGGAGCTATCCCCGGAAGCTGTGCAAGGGATTAAACCATTTCGTGGCCATGCCAAAGGCAGTTGACTGCGGCCAAATGCGGCTTGCGTTTTGCGTTTGGCAGCATTATCTGGCACAATTCCATTCCATCTCAGCAATGAGGATCGCTTTTCATGGCGCGTGTGACCGTTGAAGACTGTGTTGACAAGGTTCCAAACCGGTTTGAACTGGTAATGCTGGCTGCGCATCGGGCGCGCGAACTGGCGACCGGCTCGCCTTTGACCGTGCCGCGCGACAACGACAAAAATCCTGTCGTCGCTTTGCGCGAAATCGCCGACGAAACGATGACGGCTGATCAGTTGCGCGAAAGCGCGATTGCTGCCAATCAACGCCAAATTGAGGTCGACGAGCCGGAAGAAGACGCGATGGCACTGTTGATGGGCAGTTCGACGCCGGATCGACCGGAAGACGATCTGTCGGAAGAAAAACTGCTTCGCGCCCTGATGGAAGCACAGGACCCACGTTAAAATGGTTGAGTCGGCGGCACTTTCGCCGACCAAGCCGCCCGAACGCGGCCCCGCTCGCACGATTGATGTTGAAGATCTGATCGAGCTAGTGCGGATTTATAACCCGGTCACCGACGAAGCGTTGATCCGCAAGGCCTTTGCCTATGGCAAGGCAATGCACGAAGGGCAGTTGCGCCGATCGGGCGACCCCTATTTCACCCACCCGGTTGAAGTTGCCGCCTTGCTGACCGAACTGCGGTTGGATGACGCTACGATTGTGACCGCGCTATTGCACGATACGATTGAAGACACCAAATCGACTTATGGCGAGATTTCCAAGCGCTTTGGCGAAGAGATTGCCCAGCTTGTCGATGGTGTGACCAAGCTGACCAATCTGGAGTTGTCGTCCGTCGAAACCGAGCAGGCGGAAAATTTTCGCAAGCTGCTGATGGCGATGTCGAAGGACTTGCGCGTGCTGTTGGTCAAGCTGGGCGACCGGTTGCACAATATGCGCACGATCAAGGCGCTGCCCGAGGACAAGCAAAAGCGCAAAGCGCGGGAAACGATGGATATTTACGCGCCGCTGGCGGGCCGCATGGGCATGCAGTCCATGCGTGAAGAGTTGGAAGATCTCTGTTTCAAAGTCTTGAACCCAGAAGCGCGCAGCTCAATTTTGCGGCGTTTCTTGACGCTGCGCAGCGAGACCGGTGATTTGATACCACAAATTACCAACGATATTCGCGAAGCGCTGAAGGATGTGGGTGTTGTGGCGGATGTGTTTGGCCGCGAAAAAAAACCCTATTCGATCTGGCGCAAGATGGAGGAAAAGAAGGAAGGGTTTCACCGACTTTCTGACATTTATGGATTTCGCATTATCACCCAAGACGTGAATGACGCGTATCGCGCCTTGGGTGCGGTGCATCAGCATTGGAACGCGGTGCCCGGGCGGTTCAAGGATTATATCAGTCAACCGAAATCCAACGGTTATCGCTCGATCCACACGACGGTTTCGGGGCGCGATGCGAAACGGGTAGAGGTGCAAATCCGCACTCAGGAAATGCACGAGGTAGCCGAATCTGGCGTGGCGGCGCATTGGTCGTATCGCGACGGGGCGCGGTTTGAGAACCCGTTTGCGGTTGATCCGTTCACTTGGCTGCGCGGCCTGGCTGAAGGGTTTGAGGCAGCGGACAATCCGGATGATTTTCTGGAACATGTGAAACTGGAGATGTTTCAGGACCAAGTGTTCTGTTTCACGCCGAAAGGCGAGGTGATCAAGCTGCCGCGTGGGGCGACGCCGATTGATTTCGCCTATGCGATTCACACAAGGATCGGCAATTCCTGCGTTGGGGCCAAGGTGGACGGGCAAAGGGTGCCGTTGTGGACCAGACTGCGAAACGGGCAATCGGTGACGATTATCCGCGCCGAAGGGCAGCGCCCGCAGCCGAGTTGGGAAGAAATTGCCATTACCGGCCGGGCAAAATCGGCCATCCGTCGGTCGTTGCGCGAAGAGCACCGGGCCGGGCATATTCGGCTGGGGCAGGAAATTGCCCGCGTGGCGCTGGAGCGGATTGGCAAGAAGGCAACCGACAAGGCATTGAAAACGGCGGCCAAGTCTTTGTCGCTTGCGGATGAGGAAGAACTTTTGGCGATGTTGGGTGCCGCCGAGATGACGGGCAGCGAACTGGTTGAAGTACTGTATCCAGAATTGATGCGCGCAGGCGCGATGAAGCCGTCGAAGAAAGACAATCAGCCACCGGTTATCGGCTTGCACTCCAACCAGACATCTTATCCGGCGAAGTGTTGCAACCCTTTGCCGGGGGAGCGGATCGTTGGCATTGGCATCAAAGGCAAGGGCGTGGAAGTACACGCGATCGACTGCGATACCCTAGCGCGATTTGAGGATCAGCCACAGCGCTGGATCGACCTGCGCTGGACCGAAGGCATGATGCAAGCGATGCATCGCGGACGCTTGGCGGTAACACTTGCCAATGATTCGGGCGTTTTGGGCCGCATTTGCACCCTAATTGGTGAGCATTCTGCCAATATCAGTGACATTTTGTTCACGGATCGGAAACCGGATTTTTACCGAATGGTGATAGATATAGACGTGCGCAATGTCGAACACCTCTTACATATCAGAACTGCGCTGGAGGCTGATTCCGATGTGACGGAAGTGTCGCGTTACCGGGCTGGGTTTGAGGCGTTAGAAGGAACTGCGGCGAACTGATTCGAGCCGGGGACGGATCAGCGAAATACGACACGAATAGGGTTACGAAGGAAATGGTTTTCAAACGGCGGGATCAAGCAACGATCTGGCAAAAGATCCGCGAGGCGATCTATCCACGCAAGGGATGGCGGCGGGGGATCGATTACTATTCGCATCGCATCAAGCGGATTCCCGACACACCCCACAAGATTGCTTTGGGCTTTGCCGCAGGGTTATTTTCGTCGTTCACACCGTTTTTTGGCCTGCATCTGGTACTGGGTGCGCTATTTGCGTGGATCGTGCGCGGCAACATTATCGCCGGGATCGTTGCTACGTTTGCTGTAAACCCAGTTACGCTGCCGTTCATCGCTGGCATGTCGCTTTGGACAGGGCGAAAAATTTTCGGCCTTGGGTCGGACAACCCTATGTCGATTGGATTAGTCGAAGCGTTTGCCGACGGGTTTGTCGGCATGTGGCAGGTTGTCGGCAGTTGGGTCGGATGGGGTGATGCGCCTTGGGGAAAACTTGTGGTGTTTTGGCATGAACTGCTGTTTCCCTATTTGATTGGGGGAATCCTTCCCGGCTTGTTGTGTGCTGGGATAAGCTATTACCTTACAGCGCCGCTGATTGCTGCCTATCAAAAACGCCGGCGTGCCAAATTTCTGGAACGGGCGCGGCAAAAATTGCACGAAAAGCAAAGAGCGGCTGACTTGGCCATTTCGCAGCACTAAGGTATCCCGAAGTTTCGGGTAGGGCTTTGGAATGATTAAGGGCAACTTTCCGTTGGGCAGCCTTCGTCTGGGCGTCAACATTGACCATGTGGCAACCGTGCGCAATGCGCGGGGCGGGGTCTATCCCGACCCTATTCGGGCCGCCAAACTGGCCGAGCAAGCCGGGGCCGATGGGATAACCGCGCATTTGCGTGAGGACCGGCGGCATATTACGGACGCCGATATTGATGGGCTGATGGCCGCTTTGAGCGTGCCGCTGAATTTTGAAATGGCTGCGAACGCGGAGATGCAAAAGATCGCCCTGCGCTATAAGCCGCATGCAGTCTGTCTGGTGCCCGAAAAGCGCGAGGAACGCACGACCGAAGGCGGGCTGGAAGTGGCCCGGGAAGAGAACCGCCTGGCGCATTTCATAGCGCCCTTGGCCGAAGCTGGGTGCCGGGTGTCGATTTTCATTGCGGCCGACGCCAGGCAAATCGAAGCGGCCGCACGAATTGGGGCACCGGTGGTCGAGTTGCACACCGGTGCCTACTGCGATGCATTTGCTGAAGGGCATTTGGACCGCAGCAATGCAGAATTGGAAAAGCTACGCGAAATGGCCGCATTTGCCCACGCGCTCGGCCTGGAGGTGCATGCCGGACACGGGCTGACCTATGACACTGTCAGACCAGTGGCGGCATTTCCGGAAGTGATGGAATTGAATATCGGTCATTTTCTGGTGGGCGAAGCAATTTTTAGCGGGCTGGAATCGGCGATACGGCGGATGCGGGTGCTGATGAATGCGGCGCGGCATGAGCCGTTTGGCGAGGGTGTGGCGTGATCCTCGGCATCGGGTCTGACCTTGCCAATATCGAGCGGATCGAAAAGACGATTGCGCGGTTTGGCGACCGGTTTATCCAGCGGGTTTTTACCGAAATTGAGCAGCATGTCTCGGACCGGCGGCACGACCGGGCAGCATCTTATGCCAAGCGGTGGGCGGCAAAGGAGGCTTGCTCCAAGGCCTTGGGCACCGGTCTGCGAATGGGGATTGCGTGGAAAGAAATGGGCGTGGTCAATTTGCGCAGCGGTCAGCCGACGATGACGGTAAGGGGCAGCGCTGCGGCACGGCTTGACCGGATGCTTCCTGATGGCCACAAAGCGGTGCTACACGTCACATTGACAGACGATCACCCTTGGGCGCAGGCATTTGTGGTTATCGAGGCGGTCCCGCATCTTGCTTGACTTGGGGCCGAGCAAACGAGAATAGACCGGTTGAGGAAAAAAATGGCAAATCAGAGGGCAGGTATGGCGGCGAAAGATGAAGGCGGCTTTGTCGAAACGATAAAGACGATTGTTTACGCGCTTCTTTTGGCCGGGCTGATCCGGACTCTGTTGTTTCAACCCTTCTGGATTCCGTCTGGCTCGATGAAATCGACCTTGCTGATCGGCGATTTCTTGTTCGTCAACAAATTTGCCTATGGCTATTCGCGTTATTCCTGCCCTTTCTCGCTGTGCCCCATTTCTGGCCGTGTTCTTGGCGCGGAACCCGAACGTGGCGACGTGATCGTTTTTCGCCATCCAACCAACGGTGAAGATTATGTCAAGCGGCTGATTGGCTTGCCCGGAGACCGCGTTCAAATGCGCAACGGCGTGTTGTTTATCAACGACACGGCAGCTCTGCAGGTGGCCGACGGCACATTTTCCGAAATTAAGGAAAATCAAGGTCCATTGGGCGGGATTCCGCGCTGTGCCAACGAACCTGTCGGCATGGGTGGCGAATGCCTGAGCGACAAGGCCCGCGAGACTTTGCCCGGCGGTGTGACGCATGCGGTTTTGAATATTGAAGAAGGATCGGTCGATAGTACCAAGGTTTTCGAAGTACCCGAAGGCCACTACTTTTTTATGGGCGATAACCGCGACAATTCGCAGGACAGCCGTTTCGCGCAAAGTGCGGGCGGGGTTGGCATGGTGCCGTTCGCAAACCTGATCGGGCGAGCGGATCGGATTATGTTTTCATCTGCCGGATCCTCGATGCTGGCATTCTGGACCTGGCGCTCGGACCGATATTTTCAGGCGGTTGAGTGACGGCAACAGGGGCATTCAAGGAACTAGAGGCGCGGCTGGGATATCGCTTTGCCGATGCTGCTTTGCTGGAGCAGGCGCTGACGCATGCCTCGCTTTCCAGCCCGACACGCCCGCATAATCAACGATTTGAGTTTTTGGGCGACCGGGTGCTTGGGTTGGTGATTGCTGAGGCTTTGCTG
>JANMOK010000087.1:0-3558 GCA_031369165.1 Paracoccaceae bacterium | reverse complement strand
CGGGTTTTCGGGCGGGGAACGGCAGAGATTGTCTATTGCACGGGCAATTTTGCGCGACGCGCCGATCTTGTTGCTGGATGAGCCGACGTCGGCCCTGGATGCCGAGTCCGAAAACGCCATTCAACTGGCGTTGCGGGCTCTGGAAAAGGGCCGCACGACGCTGATCATTGCCCACCGCCTGGCGACGATATTGGACGCGGATTGGATTGTGGTTATGGATGCAGGCCGCGTCGTCGATCAAGGAACGCATGCAGACTTGCTGGTCCGGGGCGGGTTATACGCGGATTTGTATAGGCTTCAGTTTGCGGGGGCGTAGGGACGCTGGTTTTAGAAAATTTGTTTAGTGAGTTAACCTTATGCCAAGAAATATCCCGTACAGATTCTGAACAGTCCTTTTAAGGAAAAATCTTCTCGAAGATTTTTAAGTCTTAAAATTTTTCGGAAAAAATTTTCCTTAAGAGATTCATGTGTAATTCTAGTATCTGCTCACAAATTTCACAATGACTGGAAATAATCAAAATTAACGAATCCAAAATGGCATTCTGTACGACAATTGATCACCGAAAATCAGTTCGCTCTCCAAGCGACCATGCTGTTACTTATAGTGATCTGCCAATTTGCTTGGATCAGCTCCCAGACAATATCGCAACATCAGTATATGGTTGCGCAAGCTATGGCGCAGCCAGCCATTGCGCTGGTAGCGCTCGGCGCTGGTCGTGGCACTTGTTCCAAGCGCACGCATGCCGCGGCCAATGGCACGGGCAATGGCGACGTCTTCCATCAAGGGGATGTCGCGGTAGCCGCCAATGGCGTTGTAGTGTCGGCGTGAGATCAGCAGTCCTTGGTCACCATAGGGCAGGTGGAACAGGCGCGAACGCAGGTTTGCCCATTGGGCGATCAAATTTGGCCATTTGCCGGGGGCAGCAAATTTCAACGTGAAATAGCCAGCCTCGTTAGGATGCAGCCTGAGATGACTGGCGACTGAGTCCGGCCATTTTTGCTCGAGCAATGTGTCAGCATGTAAAAACAATAGCCAGGAACCTTTGGCAATCGCGGCGCCGGCGCGAAGTTGGCCGCCTCGACTGGGGCTGCAGATGATGTATGCGGCGCCAGCTTGATCGGCGATGTCGGCGATGGAGTCGCCTGTGCCGCCGTCGGCAATGATCAGCTCGCGGATCAGCCCCGCACCGATGGCGCTGGCGAGGCAGGCCAATGTGGGGCCGATTTTATCGGCGGCGTTCAGGGTCGGGATGATGATGGAAAGCGGCGCGGCCATGCTTGGTTCATAGCAGCGGTGGATATAATGTGCGATGTGAGAATTGGGTATTTCAAGGAACGCTGAAATGGAACGAGTGGTGCTGGCGGTTTCGGGCAAGGATGCACAGCGCTTTTTGCAGGATTTGGTATCCAACGAGGTCGAAAGTATGGGACAGGAAGCGGTTTATGCCGCGCTCTTGTCCCCGCAAGGCAAGTATCTGTTTGATTTCTTTGTGCTGCGCCAGGGAACCGGATTTTGGCTTGACGTCAAGGCGGATCGGGCAGCGGCATTGGCACAGCGCCTGGCCATGTATCGGTTGCGGGCGGACGTGCAGATTGAAGCGAGCGACCTGAAAGTGGCGCAGGTCTTGGGCGCAAGGCCCGATGGGGTGCGGGTTGTGGCCGACCCGCGGCACGCCGGTTTGGGGTGGCGCGTTTATGGCGACAGGTCGCTTGAAAGCGATGTGGCATTGCGGGTGCAACTGGGGGTGCCGGAGACGGGGATCGAGTTAATTCCGGAGGAAACCTACATTCTGGAGGCCGGTTTTGAGCGGCTGAACGGCGTCAGTTTCAAGAAAGGCTGCTATGTGGGGCAAGAAGTTACGGCGCGCATGAAGCACAAGACAGAATTGCGCAAAGGGCTGCTACGGGTGCGGGTATCGCAGCCGGTGCCGGTGGGAAGCCCGGTCACGGCGGCGGGAGTGGAGGTTGGCACGATGTATTCCAACGCCAGCGGTTATGGTTTGGCGCAGGTGCGGCTGGATCGGGCTGTGGGCGCGTTGCGTGCCGGGGATGCGGACGTGGTTTTGGATCCGGTCTAGCTGCGGCGGACCTCGGCAACCAGTTTTTCATGGATATTGGCATTGGCCGAAATGACGCCGCCACCGTCGAGCATGTGGCCGGTTTCCACCAGCGGGATGGAGAAACCGCCGGCTTCCTGAACCAAAAGGATTCCTGCTGCGATATCCCAGGATTTGACATTGAAATCCCACATGCCATCCAGCCTGCCCGCCGCGACATAAGCCATGTTGAGGGCGGACGACCCAGTTGAGCGCAAACCGGCAGCGCGCACGCCAAGCCGCGAAAACACGCCCAATGTTTCGGGCAGATTCGGGCGGCCAGTGCAAGGGATTGAAGTGCCGAAAACAGATTCGGCAAGGTCTTTGCGGGCGGAGACGCGCAGTCGTCGGTCATTCAGCCAAGCGCCCTGGCCTTTTTCGGCTGTGAACATTTCATCCTTGATCGGGTCATAAATCACCGCCGCGATGATTTCGCCCTTGTGTTCCAGCGCGATCGAAATTGCCCAATGCGGGGTAGCATGCAGAAAATTGGCGGTGCCGTCCAGTGGATCGACGATCCAGCGGCGGGTTGGGTCTTCGCCTTTCACCGGTGCGCTCTCTTCGCCAACCCAGCCGTAGTTCGGGCGCGCTTCGGTCAATTCAAGGCGGATGATTTCTTCGGCCTTGATGTCGGCCTTGGAGACAAAATCGCCGGCACCTTTCAGCGACACTTGCAGGTTCTCGACTTCGCCGAAATCGCGAATCAGGTTCTTGGCTGCCTTTCGGGCCGCGTTGATCATCACGTTCAGGTTGGCTGAGGCTTGCGACATCGGGATACTCCGGGAATTTGCGCCTCTATAATGGGGCGGCACAGCAACTTGAAGGCTTAATGCACGTGCGCTTCGCCGCAGCCTTGGCAATGGTCTGAATATTGGCCAGACCATGGTCGGATGCAAAAATGGCGAACTTATCTAGATATCGTTGCAGGAAATTCAAAGTCGCCCGATCGGGTGCCTGCAACACGGAGCTGAAAAATGGAACTGAACAAACTGATCAAGACCCTGCTTGCGACCGCTTCACTGGGGGCGATCTTGGCCCTGACGCCGATCTCGCTGGATTTTGGCGGCCACGATGGCTTGTCTTTCAAGGCCTCGCAGGCTTTTGCCGATGGTGGCAACAGCGGCAGCGGTGGCGGCGATGACGATAGCGACGACGACAGCGATGATGACAGCGACTCAAGTGGCAGTGACGACGATAACAGCGACGACGACGGCGACAGTTCGGGCCGAGATAAGCCGCGGATTCCCGGTGGCAGCGGCTGTGACGATGCAGGCGACATTGCCGAGCATCCAGAATGCGGTGGCGTTGCTGGCGGTGGAACAGGTGGTCAGTCGGAATTCTTCTTGGCGGATGGCACCAAAGTAGAAATTTCAAATGGTGGTTTGGACATTGAAATCAAATATCCCGACGGCTCCAAGGAAGAAATCCAGGCCGGTCGTTATGAGCGCAAAGACACCAACAA
>JANMOK010000083.1:0-2256 GCA_031369165.1 Paracoccaceae bacterium | reverse complement strand
TTGCCAATCGGGCCCGATTGCGGGCCATTTCGGCATAAGCTTGCGCCATTTTCAGGCCAAATGTCACTGGTTCAGCGTGAATGCCGTGGCTGCGACCGATGCAAATCGTGTCTTTGTGTTCAAAGGCACGGCGCTTCAAAGCGGCCAGAAGTTTGTCCATATCGGCCAGCAGAATGTCGGAAGCACGGGCCAGTTGCACGGCAAAGCAGGTGTCCAAGACGTCTGATGAGGTCATGCCCTGATGCACAAAACGGGCGTCGGGGCCAATATGTTCAGCCAGATGGGTCAGAAAGGCGATGACATCGTGTTTGGTGACGGCCTCGATTTCGTCGATCCGTGCCACATCGAATTTCACATCCCGCGCCTTCCGCACCGATTCCGCCGCCGATTTCGGGATCACGCCAAGCGCCGCCTGGGCGTCGCAGGCATGGGCTTCAATCTCGTACCAAATCTTGAACCGGGTTTCCGGTGCCCAGATCGCCACCATGTCGGGCCGGGAATAACGTGGGATCATCGATTTGCCTCTGCCGTTGCCTTGATGCGCGATGCGGCGTAGCAAAGGGTTCGTCAATTGGCAACCGGTGCGGATAGCGTTGAGATGTTGGATGATACCCTGCAAGCAATCCGAGAACGCTTTGAAGGCGTTTGGCGCATTGAGCGCACGATCAACGACTGTGCCAGCGGAAGCGAGGGCCATTTCAAAGGTCTCGCGCGTTTGTGGCGCAGTTTGGACGGGTTGACTTACCACGAAGAAGGCATGTTGAACCTTGGCACGGCGACGGCCCTTAAAGCCGAACGCAAGTATTTTTGGCAGATTCAGGTGCCTTCTCGAATTGAGGTTTATTTTGCGGACGGGCGGTTTTTCCACGCCTTCCACCCGGATGAAAAACAATGGCAAGCCGAGCATGTTTGTTCGCCAGACCATTATCGGGTCACCTATGAGTTTCGAGATGCGGCGCACTGGCGCTCGACTTGGGATGTCAGCGGACCGAAGAAATCCTACCGGATGGTCAGCAATTATTCGCGGTAACCGCTTGTTTTGGTAATAACTTCGTGCAACCAAACCGAAACAAATATCTTAGGGGACAGTTGAATGAATACCACAGGCAATAACGCCGTTCTGCAAGAGGCCGGCTGGCAACTGAAAGCCGGTGAATCTGTTTGGGTTAAACGCGCTTTGCTGGTGATCGCGGGCATTGCCGTGCTGATGTTGGCGGCGAAATTGAAGGTGGCAGTGCCGCCGTCGCCGGTGCCCATTACTATGGGCACATTTGCGGTGCTGACAATTGGGGCAGCCTATGGCCCGCGCCTTGGTCTGGTGACGATCTTTGGCTATATGCTGCTGGGCTTTCTTGGCCTTGACGTGTTTGCCGGATCAAGCGCCACCAAATTTGGCTGGGCCTATATGCAAGGCGGCACTGGCGGCTATTTGGTGGGTTATGTGCTGGCGGCTTTGGCTTTGGGCTATGCCGCAGTGAAAGGCTGGGACCGCAATGTGCTGACGATGGCGCTGGCCCTGTTGGTTGGCAACGTGCTGATTTATGTACCGGGGTTGTTGTGGCTGCGGCAGTTTGCCGAAAGCTGGGCGCAGACGTTGCAATGGGGCATCACGCCGTTCCTGATTGGCGATGCGATGAAACTGGCGCTGGCGGCGCTGCTGGTTCCGGCGGTCTGGAAACTGGTCGGGTCGGCGCGGACTTGAGGAATTGAAACGAGCGATGGGTGCAGAGCACCCATCCTAAACTCATTCCGCGCTTACCATCTTGATCACCGGTTCCATGCTGTCAAACACCGCTTGCGACAGGTGGCATTTGATTTGATGCCCCGCTGCCATAACCCGCATCGCGGGCAATTCGGTCTCGCACAAGTTACCCGGCACTTGCTTTTTGTACTGGCAGCGGGTCTGGAACGGGCAGCCGCTGGGCGGGTTCATGGCGGAAGGGATGTCGCCTTCCAGCACGACATGCTTTTTTGTCACCGATGTATCGGCAATCGGCACCGCCGACAGCAACGCTTCGGTATAGGGGTGATAAGGCGGGGAAAACACCTGATCGGCGGTGCCGATTTCCACCACATGCCCCAGATACATCACCATCACCCGGTCGGCCAGATAGCGCACCAGCGACAGGTCATGGCTGATGAACAGCATCGTCGTGCGGTGCTTGCGCTGGATTTCCATCAACAGGTCGGTGACGGCGGCCTGCACCGATACGTCCAGCGCCGAAACCGGTTCATCGGCAACCACAACTTTTGGCG
>JANMOK010000073.1:0-4370 GCA_031369165.1 Paracoccaceae bacterium | reverse complement strand
AGCGAGTTGCTGAAGCAATGCAGTCCCGGTTGCATTCCGCCTATCAAGTTCATTCAACGAAAGTCGCCATCGTAAGCATTGGGGACGACCCAACAAACCGCCCCGAAGCTGATGCGCTGGTCACCCGCGACAAAGGCGTGGCGCTGGGCATTCTCACCGCCGATTGCGCCCCGATCCTGTTTCACGACCCGGTTGCGGGCGTCATCGGGGCCGCCCACGCCGGTTGGAAAGGGGCGCTGGACGACATCATGGAAAGCACGCTGGCCATGATGGAAACATTGGGGGCTGAACGCGCAAACATCACCGCGGCAATCGGCCCTTGCATCAGCCAGAAAGCCTATGAAACGGGGCCAGAATTTATCGACAGGTTCTTGGCCGACAACCAAGACAATTCACGCTTTTTTGCCCTGGGCCAGGGTGACCGTCTGTTGTTCGATTTGCCGTTATTCATACTTGAGCGCCTGCGGCTGGCTGGTATCAGCAACCCGATCTGGACCGGCCACTGCACATTTTCCGATCCGGATAAGTTCTTCTCCTACCGCCGCACGACCCATGTCAAAGAACCGGACTACGGTCGCCAGATCTCAGTGATTGCGTGCTGACACACGGGCTTCCAGCACGTCAAACGGCACGCCGGGTTCGTCTTTGGCACAGCGAATGACCAGCGAGGTTTTGACAGAAGCCACATTCGGCGCCGCCGTCAGTTCTTCAGTCAGAAACGTCTGAAAGGTCGACAAATCGGGCGTGATGCACTTCAAGATGAAGTCGATTTCGCCGTTCAGCATGTGGCACTCGCGCACCAGTGGCCAGCCCTTGGCCTTGCGTTCAAAAGCGGATAAATCCGCTTCCGCTTGGCTGTGCAGCCCAACCATAGCAAACACCTGCACCTCAAAGCCCAATTCGCGGCTGTTTACATCGGCATGATAGCCAAGGATCAACCCCGTTTCCTCCAGCGCCCGCACGCGGCGCAGACAGGGCGGAGCGGAAATACCGACTTTGGCCGACAAGTCGACATTGGTCATCCTCCCTTCGGCCTGGAGTTCCGCCAGGATCAATCGGTCAATGACATCGAGCTTGTTTTTGGTCATGGCATCCCCGCCAATTTTGCGTTTGTTACTGCCAGCGGCCATTTCGCGCAATAAAATTCCGCAACTGCGCAATAAAACTGCGCAGCCCCCTGACGTAATGCGCCTCCTTCCATCCAGCCAGTCCAGCCCTTATATAACCCACCAAACTCCCCGAAAGGCCGCGAACCATGTCCGAAACCCGCCATACCCGACTGCTCATCATCGGCTCTGGACCGGCAGGTTACACGGCTGCCGTCTATGCGGCGCGGGCGATGCTAAAGCCGCTGCTGATCCAGGGAATCGAGGCTGGCGGCCAGCTGACCACCACAACCGAAGTCGAAAACTGGCCCGGCGATACCGAAGTGCAGGGGCCGGATTTGATGGTTCGCATGGAGAGCCATGCCAAGGCGATGGGGGCGGATGTCATTGCCGATTACATCACCAAACTTGACCTGTCCAAACGCCCGTTTCGTGCCGAATCCGACAGCGGCACAATTTATACTGCCGACGCCGTCGTTCTGGCCACCGGTGCCCGTGCCAAATGGCTGGGCCTGCCGACCGAGGACAAGTTCAAGGGCTTTGGCGTATCGGCTTGCGCTACATGCGACGGCTTTTTCTACAAGGGTGACGAGATAGTTGTCATCGGCGGCGGGAATACCGCAGTCGAAGAGGCGCTATTCCTGACCAATTTCGCCTCGAAAGTTACCCTCGTCCATCGCCGCGATACGTTGCGCGGCGAGAAAATCCTGCAAGATCGCCTGTTCAAGAACCCAAAGATCGAAGTTCTTTGGCACAACGAATTGGTCGAGGTTAAAGGCGAAGACACCCCGTTGGGCGTCACAGGCGTCAAAGTCAAAAACGTCAAAACCGGTGCCATTGCCGAGATCCCTGCCAAAGGCGTGTTCATCGCCATCGGCCACGCGCCGGCATCCGAACTGGTCAAGGATCAACTTGAAACCCACCATGGCGGCTATGTTGTGGTCAAACCCGGCTCAACCGCCACCTCCATCCCCGGCGTATTCGCAGCGGGCGACCTGACCGACCACATCTACCGCCAGGCCGTCACTTCCGCGGGCATGGGTTGCATGGCCGCGCTGGATGCGGAACGGTATCTGGCCGGGCAGGCATGATCGTCGCACCCCAATGCAAATCGCTACAAACGGATTGAAAAAAGCCCTAATCAGGTGCAGAAGCCGCGCCGAAACCATTTGTTAGCGCTAACCGAACGGGACCAGATTTCCATGCCAACGCCAAACACCACGCCAGTTCCTGAACTCTACGTTTCCGCCGAAAGCGCCATCAAGATGAAACTGGAGGCAGCCGATCTGCCGTCGTGGGATTTGACCCTAAGGCAGATCTGCGATCTTGAACTCTTGATGAACGGCGGTTTCAACCCGTTGAAAGGCTTCCTGTCCGAAGCCGACACCAATTCGGTCATCGAAAACTTGCGGCTCGTCGACGGGTCGCTCTGGCCCATCCCGATCAATCTCGACGTCAGCCAAAAATTTGCCGACTCGGTCGAGCCTGGCCAAGACATTGCCCTGCGTGATGCCGAAGGGGTGATCCTTGCCATCCTGTCGATCAGCGACAAATGGGTGCCAAACAAAGCCAACGAGGCGGCCAAGGTTTTCGGTGCCGACGATCTGGCGCATCCCGCCGTCAATTACCTGCACCATCACGCAGGCCCGGTTTATCTGGGCGGGCCGATCATCGGCATCCAGCAACCCGTTCACTACGATTACCGCGCCCGGCGCGACACACCCAACGAATTGCGCGCCTATTTCCGCAAGATGGGCTGGCGGCGCGTGGTTGCCTTCCAAACCCGCAACCCCCTGCACCGCGCCCATCAGGAACTGACGTTCCGCGCCGCCAAGGAAGCGCAAGCCAACTTGCTGATCCACCCCATCGTCGGCATGACCAAACCCGGCGACATCGACCACTTCACCCGGGTGCGCTGCTATGAGGCGGTTCTCGACCAATACCCCGCTTCGACCACCCATATGTCGCTGTTGAACCTTGCCATGCGCATGGCTGGCCCGCGTGAGGCGGTCTGGCACGGGTTGATCCGCAAGAACCACGGCTGCACCCATTTCATCGTCGGTCGCGACCATGCCGGACCCGGCAAGAATTCCGCCGGCCAGGATTTCTACGGCCCCTACGACGCGCAAGTTCTGTTCCAGAAATACGAAGACGAGATTGGCCTTGAAATGGTCGATTTCAAGCAGATGGTCTATGTGCAGGAAAAAGCCCAATACGAACCGCGCGACGAAGTGGCCGAGGGCATGACAATCCTCGACATTTCCGGCACCGAACTGCGCCGTCGTCTGCAGGAAGGCATCGACATCCCCGACTGGTTCTCGTTTCCGCAAGTGGTCGAGGAACTGCGCCGCACCAAGCCGGCCCGCTCGGATCAGGGCTTCACCGTGTTCTTCACCGGACTTTCGGGTTCGGGCAAATCGACCATCGCCAATGCGCTGATGGTCAAACTGATGGAAATGGGCGGGCGCCCGGTGACGCTGCTTGATGGCGATGTGGTACGCAAGCATCTATCGTCGGAACTGGGGTTCTCGAAAGAGCACCGCGACATCAACATCCGCCGCATCGGTTATGTGGCGTCCGAGATCACCAAGAACGGCGGCATCGCCCTGTGCGCGCCGATCGCGCCCTATACCGCCACGCGCAGGGCCGTGCGCGAGATGATCGAGGCTTTCGGCGCCTTCATCGAAGTGCACGTCGCCACGTCAGTCGAGGAATGCGAGCGCCGCGACCGCAAGGGCCTGTACAAACTGGCCCGCGCAGGCAAGATCAAGGAATTCACCGGCATTTCCGACCCCTACGAGGCGCCGACCAACGCCGAGCTGGTGGTTTCCACCGAAGGCCTGGACGTGGACTTCTGCGCCCAGCAGGTGGTGCTGAAGCTGGAGAATATGGGGTTGATCAGGGCCTGACTGCGGAACTCGCGAGAACTAGCGGCCCGCCGGTGTTGGCGGGCTGAATTCTGCCACCAAAGCATGCATCGCAATAAACTTGCGGGAACTGTTGCTGCGGCGTGGACGCAAACGACCTGCACGAACCATTCGTACTCAACCAATTACTTGTTGAATCCTCCGAGCGAACCACGCAACATTTCGCGTTTTAAAGATTCCGTTGCATGGTAGTTTCCGGCGCGTCATCTGGGGAAAGTTATGCCAAATAACAATCTGAAATCGACTGACAAAACAATTACCGGTCGCACCTGGGCAGACGCGGTCGCTGCTGTTCCATTGTGGCTATTGGGCGTCACAGGAGTCATTTTTGTTGCTC
>JANMOK010000068.1:0-6080 GCA_031369165.1 Paracoccaceae bacterium | reverse complement strand
GCATCATCGACTTTGCCCGCGCCTCGCTGAACTATGGCCTCAACCTTGGCTGGCCGGTCTATTTGTCGACCAAGAACACCATCCTCAAGGCCTATGACGGCCGCTTCAAGGACTTGTTCCAGCAGGTTTATGAGGAAGAATTCGCCGATGCCTACAAGAAGGCGGGCATCACCTATGAACACCGCCTGATCGACGACATGGTGGCCAGTTCGATGAAATGGGCCGGCGGCTATGTCTGGGCCTGCAAGAACTATGACGGCGATGTGCAGTCCGATCTGGTGGCCCAGGGCTTCGGCTCGCTCGGCATGATGACCTCGGTGCTGATGACCCCCGACGGCAAGATCGTCGAGGCCGAAGCCGCGCACGGCACCGTCACCCGTCACTACCGCGAGCACCAGCAGGGCAAGGCGACCTCGACCAATTCGGTCGCCTCGATCTACGCCTGGACTGGCGGGCTGAACCACCGTGCCAAACTCGACGACAACGCCGCCCTGAAACATTTCGCCGAAACCCTTGACCGGGTCGTCGTCGAAACCGTTGAATCTGGTGCAATGACCAAGGACCTCGCCGTCCTGGTCGGCCCCGACCAGCAATGGCTGACGACGATCGGGTTTCTGGAGAAGGTGGATCAGAACCTGAACAAGGCGCTGGCAGGCTGAATCACCTCCCGCGCCGGGCACCTGCGCCCATTTGAAGGAATCCGCAGTTCAAGGCCGGTGAAATTCTGGCGAATATCCTGCGCTTCGAATGGAACCAAATGCGCGCTTGCGGCGTTTTCCTTCCAGACTTGAGCGGTCGTCCGGTCCGTCAGCCAGTTGGTGAAGGGAGACTCCCGTGAACAGCGTCATATACATCATCGGCCTAATCGTCGTGGTCGTGGCCGTTCTGTCATTTGTTGGCTTGGCTTAGCGGAGAATGCGTTGCGTAGCACAGCTGAATCTGTTCCGGCCGGATCGGCGCTATTGGCGTTGATCGCAGATGTCTGAGTAAGTGAGTTGCGGCCAATACCACCCTGTCGCCTGCCGGCGCGGAAATCCGCGTCGACGACGCCCCCGCCCCCAAGCCGCAGGACCGCCGTCAGGTGATCCTGCGGTTCTCCAAAAAAGCGGATGGCCCCAAAGGGACAATGTCCAACCCGGTTTGGATCTACCTGGCCAGCCAAGCTTCCACTGCCTGCAGCGCCGCGTCGGCATTGGCCGCGTCCGCGCCACCGGCTTGCGCCATATCCGGCCGCCCGCCACCCCCTTTGCCACCCATCGCTTCGGCAGCAACCCGCACCAGATCGACAGCTGAAATCCGGTCCGTCAAATTCGCCGTCACCCCCGCCGCCACCGCGGCCTTGCCCTCGGCATCGGCAATCAATACGACCACACCCGACACTAGCCGCGCCTTGTGCTCGTCAATCATGCCGCGCAAGTCCTTGCCCGAAACACCGCTCAGAACCTTGGCTATCAAAGCTATGCCATTGATAACTTTCGGCGCCGCATCCTCCGCTTTCGCCCCGCCCGCCATCGCCAATTGCCGCCGCAATTCTCCAACCTCGGCGTTCAAGGCACGGTTTTCACCGACCAGCTTCAGAATCCGTTCCGGTACATCAGCCGGACTTGCTTTGACCGCCCCCGCAGCCGCTTGCAACAAGCCCAGTTGCTGTTGGACATATTCCAGCGCACCGATCCCGGTCAGCGCTTCAATCCGCCGGATCCCCGATGACACCGAACTTTCGCCCAGCAACACACACAGCCCGATCTCGCCCGTTCGGCCCACATGGGTGCCGCCACATAATTCCAGCGAATAAGTCTGTTTGTCGGACCCCTTGCCCGACCCCTCTAGCGTCCCCATTGAAACGACCCGCACCTCGTCGCCATATTTCTCGCCAAACAGCGCCTGCGCGCCAATTCCGCGCGCGTCATCGGGCGTCATGATCCGGGTTTGCACCGGCGTGTTCTGCCGGATGAGGTCGTTCACTTCGGCCTGCACCACCGCGAACTCTGCAGGCGTCATCCCCTTGTTGTGGGAGAAATCAAACCTCAACCGATCGGGCGCGTTCAAACTGCCGCGCTGTGCCACGTGGTCGCCCAAAGTGCGCCGCAGCGCCTCGTTCAACAGATGCGTCGCCGAATGATTGGCGCGAATAGCAGTCCGGCGGCGATGATCGACCTTCAGTTCCGCTGCCAGAGCAACGCTGAAAATCCCGTCCGTCACCTCGGCCACATGCACAATCACCCCGGCCTTTTTGTGCGTGGCGGTAACATTTGCCCGGCCCGAAGCCGTCACAATCTGCCCGGTATCGCCCACCTGACCGCCGCTTTCGGCGTAAAACGGCGTCTGGTTCAGAACGATATGCACCGTGTCACCCTTGACCGCCTGAGCAATCAAAGCACCGTCCTTCACCAAAGCCAAAATCTGCCCCTCGGCCACTTCGGTGTCATAGCCCAGAAACTCGCTTACCCCGTGTTTCTCGGCCAATTCGAACCAAATCCTGTCGTCCGATGCCTCACCCGTCCCGGCCCAGGCCGCCCGTGCCTTGGCCTTTTGCGCCGCCATCGCCAGGTCAAAGTCAGCGACATCAACCTCGCGGCCTTTTTCGCGCAAAGCGTCTTGGGTCAAATCCAGCGGAAAGCCAAAAGTATCGTACAATTTGAACGCGGTTGCCCCAGGCAAGTCCGCGTCTTCCGGCAATCCCGCAAGCTCGCCGTCGAGCAGCTTCAATCCCCGCTCCAGCGTGGTCAAAAACCGCGTTTCCTCCGCCAGCAAAGTCTCGGAAATCAACGCCTGCGCCCGGCCCAGTTCGCCAAACGCCTGACCCATTTCGGCTACCAAAGTCGGCACCAACCGGTACATCACCGGGTCTTTCGCACCAAGCAGATGCGCGTGCCGCATGGCGCGGCGCATGATCCGGCGCAGAACATAGCCGCGCCCCTCGTTTGAGGGCATCACCCCATCGGCGATCAGAAAACTGGTGGATCGAATATGATCGGCAATCACCCGGTGGTGAAACTTCCCCGCACCATCCGGCTCACCATCGGTAAAATTCGCCGACGCCTCGACCAAAGCCCGTAAGGTATCGGTGGCAAACACATCCTGCTTGCCTTGCAACACCGCGCCAAACCGCTCCAGCCCCATGCCGGTGTCGACCGATTGCTTGGGCAGTGGCTCGCGCCGGCCATCGGCAAACTGCTCGAACTGCATGAACACGTTGTTCCAGATCTCGACGAACCGGTCGCCGTCCTGCTCCGCCGATCCCGGCGGCCCGCCCGCCATGCTTGGCCCGTGGTCAAAGAAAATCTCCGAACATGGCCCGCAGGGTCCGGTTGGCCCCATCATCCAGAAATTATCATTGGTGGCGATGCGGATGATGCGGTCTTCCGGCAGGCCAGCAACCTTTTTCCACAGAGACGCCGCTTCTTCGTCATTGTGATAGACGGTCACCGTCAACCGCTTCGGATCAATGGCAAAACCCCTCGTCAATAACTCCCAGGCAAACGGAATCGCCTGATCCTTGAAATAATCGCCAAACGAAAAATTGCCCAGCATTTCAAAAAACGTCAGATGCCGCGCGGTATAGCCGACATTGTCCAGATCATTGTGCTTGCCACCAGCCCGCACGCATTTTTGCGACGTGGTAGCGCGTTTATAGTCGCGCTTTTCCACCCCGGTGAACACGTTCTTGAACTGCACCATGCCCGAATTGACGAACATCAGCGTCGGATCGTTACGCGGCACCAGATTGGATGAATCAACCACCTGATGCCCGTGATCGGCAAAATAACCCAGAAAAGTGTTGCGAATGTCGTTCACGCTGGTCATGTGTCTGTCCCGGTCTTCGGCCGCATCGGCAAATCGTTACGGCATGTAACTTGCGACTTAACCCCTGTCCACAGCCCACAAACGAAAACGACCGCCCAATCAAGGACGGTCGCCTAAATCAATGCAGACCAATCAATCCTCGATCACATCCGCCGCTTCGGACCCGCCGCTGGCCTGCAAATCCAGCCCATGCGCCGAGCGTAATTTTTCCGCAATCGCTTCTGCCACATCCGGGTTGTCGCGCAGGAACAGTTTTGCATTCTCGCGCCCCTGCCCAATGCGCTCGTCGCCAAACGAGAACCATGACCCCGATTTCTCGACAATCCCGGCTTTGACACCCAAATCGACCAATTCGCCGGTTCTGGAAATGCCTTCGCCATACATGATGTCAAATTCGACCTGCTTGAACGGCGGGGCAACCTTGTTTTTCACCACTTTCACCCGCGTGGTGTTGCCGACCACTTCCTCGCGGTCCTTGATGGCGCCGATGCGGCGGATGTCCAGCCGCACGGAAGCGTAGAATTTCAGGGCATTGCCGCCCGAAGTTGTTTCGGGTGATCCAAACATCACGCCAATTTTCATCCGGATCTGGTTGATGAAAATGACCATGCAGTTCGACCGGCTTATCGCCGCAGTCAGCTTGCGCATCGCCTGACTCATAAGCCGCGCCTGAGCGCCAACCTGGGCATCGCCCATATCACCCTCAAGTTCCGATTTCGGCGTCAGCGCCGCCACCGAATCGACCACGACCACCGCAACCGCGCCAGATCGCACCAAAGTCTCGGTAATCTCCAGCGCCTGCTCACCGGCATCGGGCTGCGAAATCAGCAACTCGTCCAGATTGACACCCAGCTTCTTGGCATAAGACGGGTCCAGCGCGTGCTCGGCGTCAACAAAGGCGCAGATGCCGCCGTTTTTCTGTTCCTCGGCAATCACATGCAGCGCCAATGTGGTCTTGCCCGAACTTTCCGGCCCGTAAATCTCGATGATCCGGCCTTTCGGCAGCCCGCCGATCCCCAGCGCAATGTCCAGCCCGATCGACCCGGTAGAAATCGCTTCAATTTCCATCGCCGCGCCGTCCTGGCCAAGGCGCATGATCGAGCCTTTGCCAAAGCTGCGCTCGATCTGCGACAAAGCCGATTCCAGCGCCTTCGCCTTGTCCATGCCGCGTCTTTCGTTCAGGTCCAGTATCGGGGATGCCATTGATTTACCTCTTGTTTCACAATCGCCATTGGCTGGCAATCTTTGCTCGTGTTCTCTTCTTGTTCTCATAGTCATGCGATCAAAACAGGAACAATGCAAGCCAAATTTTCGCTAACCTTTTCTAACCCGGTACTGGTTAGGAAAAGATGAATCGGCGGCCAAATAGGGGAATGCCCGGCGAAATCAATGCAGAAATTGCGCGGTTCCCTTGGCTTCCAGCAGAATGGATCGAACGTTGTCGGTCAATTCCGCCAGCGAAAAGGGTTTGGGCAGAAACAATGAATTGGCGACATTCGCCGATCCATCCTGAAAGGCGTCCTCGGCGTAACCTGAGACGAATATCACCTTGACCTCAGGTCGCTGCAGCAGGGCCTCTTTTACCCAAGACGGTCCATCTAGGCCAGGCATGACAACGTCGGATATGAACAGATCGACCTTCACCGATTGATCGGCAAGAAACGCCAGCGCCTCTTCGCCCGAACCAACCTCGACCACGCTATAGCCGCGCAATCGCAACGACCTTGCGGCGAACGAGCGAACGGCCGCCTCGTCTTCCGCCAATAAAATCAACCCTTTGTCGGTAAAATCGTGCAGCGGCACCACGCGGCCTTCGCCGTTGCTGGGCACATCGACATCGTCCGCGCTCGCGGCGGGCAGATAGATAGAAAATATCGAGCCCCGACCCAATTCGCTATCGGCAAAGATGAATCCACCGGTTTGCTTGATTATTCCATAGGCGGTTGAAAGCCCCAGCCCAGTGCCTTCGCCAACCCGTTTGGTGGTAAAAAATGGCTCAAATATCTTGCTCAATTGTTCAGCATTCATGCCGGTTCCGGTATCGGCAACTTCGACAACCACATAGGCACCGGCGGGAATTTTTGCTTTGTTGCGCTCCAAATCGCGTTGAATATTCTCGTTGTGGCAGCTGACATGCACCTGCCCGCCCGGCGTCATCGCATCGCGTGCGTTGACGACCAGGTTCATGATCACTTGTTCAAACTGGCGCTCATCCACCCGCACGGGGGCCAGATCAGCGGGAACATCGATCACCAGCTCAACCTTGTCGTTCA
>JANMOK010000043.1:0-8845 GCA_031369165.1 Paracoccaceae bacterium | reverse complement strand
GGAGCGCGGTATGACGGAACTCATGCGGCACTTCATGGCCGGGCAACTCGCGCACGCGGCGGAGATCACCTTGTTCCTCGCCCCTTACATCAACTCCTACAAACGCTTCACGGAAGGACTGTTCGCCCCCACCAAGGCCGTTTGGTCCGCCGACAATCGCACTGCTGGCTATCGCGTCTGCGGGGCCAATACCAAAGCCGTGCGCATCGAATGCCGTGTTGGCGGTTCCGACCTAAACCCCTATCTGGCGATGGCCGCACAATTGGCCGCTGGGATGGACGGCATCGAGAAGAAAATGAAGCTCGAACCCGCCTTCGTCGGCGACGCCTATCACGCCAAGAAAGTCCGCGAAGTCCCCCGCACCCTGCGCGCCGCTGACGAAGCCATGACAAAATCCTAAATTCTGCGCACCGCCTTTGGCGACGACGTCATCGACCACTACCACCACAACGCCATGTGGGAACAACACGAATACGACCGCAAAGTAACCGATTGGGAAGTGCACCGCGGGTTTGATCGAGCGTGATAAACACACACTGTTCAAGTGTGTGTTTGTATGTTATACACTGTTCATAGAGGAATCGACATGGGCAAATATGATCCGCTGACCAAACATCTGAATCGGCAAAACGTTGCGAAGGTTCCGATGACGTTTACGGAACTGGAAAAAGTCCTTGGCTTCACACTGCCGCCGTCCGCGCGCAAACATCGGGCTTGGTGGAGCAACAACCCCGACAACAATGTCATGACCAAAGCTTGGGTTGAAGCAGGATACAGTACCGCGGATGTAGAAATTGAACACGAGAAACTGGTGTTCCAGAAACTCAATGCTGTCACAGAAAATTTGACGGCGGCGTCCGGCTTTTCTGAAGCGAAAGCGGCATTTGAAGCCAAGCCGCGCCGTCACCCGCTTTTCGGCGCTTGGAAAGGCCTGGTAACAATTGAGGCAGGCTATGACCTGACCCAGCCGGCCGACCCTGACTGGGGTGATGTGTACAAATGAAGGCTGATCTGCCCTTGTTGCTGGACACTTGCGCGATAATTTGGATTGCCGGCGACGACCTGCTGTCTGAGCCAGCCATTTCGGCATTGAACAAGGAACTTGAATCCGGGCGAATGGTTCACGTTTCACCCATTTCGGCTTGGGAACTCGGTATCCTTGCTTCGCGCGGACGCCTGAGGGGAGCTACCTCAGCACAAAGGCTTTTTGATATTGCATGCGAAAGACCGGGGACGGCGCTGGCAAGTCTGACTCCTGTTGTGCTTCTAGACTCCTCCTTCCTGCCCGGCACCCCTCCCAACGACCCTGCCGACCGCATCATCATTGCCACTGCCCGCGAATTCGGGCTGCAGATTGTCACCCGCGACCACCGCATTCTAGAATACGCTGAACAAGGCCACGTCCGCGCCCTCGCCTGCTAAGGAAACGCCATGACCAAAATGATCCAATGCATCTCGCCCATCGACGGCTCAGTCTATGCCGAACGCCCGGCGCTGACCGAAGCCCAGGCACTCGCTGTTGTCGCCCGCGCCCATGACGGGCAAAAATCGTGGGCCGCACGACCGCTGGCCGAACGCGTGGCGCTGGTGCAGGCAGGCGTCGACCGCCTTGTCGCCATGAATGACGAGGTCGTCCCCGAACTCGCCCAAATGATGGGTCGCCCGGTGCGTTATGGCGGCGAAACAAGCGGCGTCATCGCCCGCACCAAATACATGGCCGACATCGCGGCGGACACGCTGAAGCCGCTTATGGTCGAGGATTCGAATGCCTTCAAGCGCTACATCACCCGCGAACCCCACGGCGTTATCCTCGTCGTCGCACCGTGGAACTACCCGTACCTCACCGCTATAAACACCGTTGCACCCGGCCTGATGGCGGGCAATTCCGTCATCATCAAGCATGCCAGCCAAACCCTTCTGGTCGGTGAACGCATGGTCCGTGCCTTTACCGAAGCGGGCGTCCCGGCGGATGTGTTCCTGAATGTTTTCCTCGACCACGAAACCACCGCCAAACTCATCGCCCAGCGCTGCTTTGGTTTTGTCAACTTTACCGGTTCGGTCGCTGGCGGCAAAGCGATGGAAACGGCCGCCGCAGGCACATTCACGCCGCTTGGGCTTGAACTCGGCGGCAACGATCCCGGCTACGTCATGGAAGACGCCGATCTCGACGCCGCCGTCGCCACCTTGGTTGACGGTGCCATGTACAATTCGGGCCAATGTTGCTGCGGTATCCAGCGCATTTATGTCGCCGAAAAGCACTACGATTATTTCGTCGAAAAAGCCGCCGCGCTGACCTCGGAATACAAACTCGGCAACCCTTTACAGCAAGAAACCACCCTTGGCCCGGTGGCCAACAAACGATTCGCCGATGAAGTGCGCTCGGTCACCGAAGATTCAATTCGCGCCGGAGCGAAGCCGCTTATCGACCGCAAAGACTTTCCGCAAGATGACGGCGGTGCCTATCTGATGCCGCAGATTCTGGTCAACGTGAACCACCAGATGCGGATCATGCGCGAAGAAAGTTTCGGCCCCGTGGTTGGAATAATGCCGGTCAAGAATGACGCCGAAGCCATCTACTTCATGAACGACACTCCCTATGGCCTGACCGCCTCGCTGTGGACGAACGACACCGCGCGTGCCGAACGCATTGGCGCTGGGCTCGACACCGGCACGGTGATGATGAACCGCTGCGATTACCTCGATCCTGCGCTATGTTGGACCGGCACCAAAGACACCGGTCGTGGCGGCGCATTGTCGGTCTACGGCTATCACAACCTGACAAGGCCCAAATCCTGGCATTTGAAGAAAGTCACCAAATGAAAAGTCCCCGGGCCAACTGGTCGTACCCCACTGCCATTCGCTTTGGCGCTGGCCGCATCACTGAACTGGCCGAAGCCTGCAAAGCCGTCGGTATGAAAAAGCCGCTGCTGGTCACCGACAGAGGACTTGCAAAACTTCCGATAGCCTCCCAAGCCCTCGACATTCTCGACGCCGCCGGTCTTGGCCGCGCGATGTTTTCCGACGTTGACCCCAATCCAAACGACATCAACCTCGAAGCCGGTCTGAAGGCTTTCAAATCCGGCAACCACGACGGCATCGTCGCTTTCGGCGGCGGTTCCGGCCTCGACCTTGGCAAATGCGTCGCCTTCATGGCCGGCCAAACCCGTCCGGTCTGGGATTTTGAGGACGTTGGCGATTGGTATCTGCGGGCCAACCTGACCGGCATCGCCCCCATTGTGGCGGTTCCCACAACCGCCGGAACCGGTTCCGAAGTTGGCCGCGCAAGTGTCATCACCAACTCGCAAACCCACGTCAAAAAGATCATCTTCCACCCCAAATTCCTGCCCGCAATCACCATTTGCGACCCCGAACTCACCATCGGCATGCCCAAAGTTATCACCGCAGGCACCGGAATGGACGCCTTTGCCCATTGCCTTGAAGCCTACTCTGCCACCTTCTACCACCCGATGAGCCAAGGCATCGCACTGGAAGGCATGCGCCTCGTCAAAGAAAACTTGACCCGCGCCTTCACCGACGGCACCGACATCGATGCCCGCGCCAACATGATGTCCGCCGCCGCGATGGGCGCGGTCGCGTTCCAGAAAGGGCTGGGAGCGATCCACGCCCTCAGCCACCCGGTCGGGGCGATCTACAACACCCATCACGGCATGACCAACGCCGTGGTCATGCCGCCGGTGTTGCGCTTCAACCGGGCGGTGATTGAAGCCAAAATCAACGCTGCAGCGGCCTATCTAGGAATCAAGGGCGGATTCACCGGCTTCTACGACTACGTCCTGCAACTCCGCTCCGACCTGAAAGTCCCCGACAAACTTTCCGGCCTCGGCGTCACCACCGACCGCATCGACGAAATGTCGGCGATGGCGATTGTCGACCCAACCGCAGGCAGCAATCCGGTGGCCATGACATTGGAAAACACCAAACAACTTTATGCCGCCTGTATCTGACCCATTATTACAAACGGAATTAAGCCAGCCAGCCCCTTGACCCGCCGCCCATTCACGCGGAAAAGTGGGCAACTTGGCAAAGGCGGGCAAACCGCCGCGGAATGGGACGATTTCGGCATGAAAACCAGTATCGAGCGCGGCGCGCTTCTCAAAGCGATGAGCAGGGCGCAATCGGTCGTAGAGCGCCGAAACACCATTCCAATCCTCGGAAACGTGTTGATTGAAGCCGAAGGCGACACCCTCAGTTTTCGCGCCACCGACCTTGATATCGAAGTGATGGACAAAGCCCCGGCGATTGTCAGCAAGGCGGGGGCGACCACCGTTTCGGCGCATACATTGCACGAAATTGTGCGCAAATTGCCCGAGGGCGCGACGGTCGACCTTTCCGATGACGGCACCAGCGGACGCTTGGAAGTACGCGCAGGCCGCTCGCATTTCAGCTTGCAGACCCTGCCGCGCGAAGATTTTCCCGTGATGGCTTCGGCAGAATATGCCTGCAATTTCACCGTTGCGGCCCCGATTTTGCGGCGGTTGTTTGACAAGGCAAAGTTCGCTATTTCTACTGAGGAAACGCGTTATTACCTGAACGGTGTCTATTTCCACGCCGCGGATTCGGCCAGTGGCCGCAAGTTGCGCTGCGTTGCGACCGATGGTCACCGACTGGCCCGCATCGATGCCGACCTGCCCAGAGATGCCGAAAACCTGCCTGGCGTCATCGTTCCCCGCAAAACAGTTGGGGAGTTGCGCAAACTTCTGGACGATGACGACATGATGATTGCAGTGTCGGTTTCCGACACCAAGATCAGGTTCGCCACGCCCGAAATCACCCTGACCTCCAAAGTCATCGACGGCTCGTTCCCCGATTACACACGCGTCATTCCGCAGGGCAACACCCGGCAACTGACCGTTGATGCCGCAGAATTTGCCCAAGCGGTGGACCGTGTTTCAACCGTATCCTCGGAACGGTCGCGCGCCGTGAAAATGACCCTTGAAGATGACCGTCTGCGCCTGTCAGTCAACGCACCGGATTCGGGCGCGGCGGACGAGGAAATGGCGGTGGCCTATACGGCGGAAAAGCTGGAAATCGGTTTCAACGCCAAATACCTGCTGGAAATCGCCGGTCAAGTAGACCGCGAGAATGCAGTGTTCCTGTTCAATTCCGCGGGCGACCCGGTGTTGATGCGCGAAGGCAACGACGACAGCGCCGTCTATGTTGTGATGCCGATGCGGGTTTGATGGGGCAGCTGAGCCTGCGTCAACTACGCCTTTCGCACTTTCGGTCGCACCGATTCTCCAACATGGAAACCGATTGCCGGCCTGTGGTTCTGCACGGGCCGAACGGTGCTGGCAAAACCAATGTCCTCGAGGCAATCTCGCTGTTGTCCCCCGGTCGCGGCCTGCGGCGCGCCGGGCCAGAAGAAATGGCACGCCGCCAGGAGGCGGTTGGCTGGAAAGTCAGCGCCAGTCTTGCTGGCCTGAACGGATTGCAAGAGATTGAAACTGGGTCGCAGGATAATGCAACCAGATCGGTCCAGATCGACGGCAAACCCGCCTCGCAACTGGCACTCGCGCGGGTGGCGCGGGTGCTTTGGCTTGTGCCAGTTATGGATCGGCTTTGGCTGGAAGGAGCGGGTGATCGCCGCCAATTCTTGGACCGCATTGTCATGAGTTTCATACCAGAACACGGCGAGGCGAGCCTGTCTTACGAAAAAGCCATGCGCGAACGCAATCGCTTGCTGAAAGATCAAGTCAACGACCGCGCTTGGTTCGATGCGCTGGAGGGCCAAATGGCCATGTCTGGCGCCGCAATCGCGTTGAACCGCACAAAGACACTCGCCAGGCTGGATCGGGCGCAGGACGGCGCGCAGACGGCGTTTCCGGTCGCAGAGCTTGCTATCACATACCCCGAGGATATGCCCGCCGATTGGTCGGAAGATGCCCTCCGCACCGCCCTCGGCAACAGCAGGGCGCGCGACTTGGCGGCAGGACGCACCCTGGTCGGGCCGCACCGGGCTGATTTGAACGCGATCTATGCGGCCAAAAACGTTGCGGCACGACTGTGTTCAACCGGTGAACAAAAAGCGCTTTTGGTTTCCCTGATCCTCGCCAACGCGCGGGCCTTGATCGAGGATTTCACCGCCCCGCCCATCTTGTTGCTTGATGAGGTCGCGGCCCACCTTGACGGCGACAGAAGGTCAGCGCTGTATGACGAGGTCTGCGCCGTGCGGGCGCAAGCTTGGATGACCGGAACGGGGCCGGAATTGTTTGAACCGCTCGGCGATCGTGCCCAATGGTTTACTGTGCGCGACGGCGCCGACGGATCGGAAGTGGTGCGAGGGGAATCGAATGCGTAAAACGATCTTTGCTGTATTGTTGGCCGGAACGTCCGCCAATGCAGCCGATTTGCGACCTCTGCTGGCCAATGCAGGTTTCTGGCAAGGCGTCGGCGTGCAATTGGGTGGCGAGAATTGGTCGATGCAGGTCAAGCTGGGGCCAGAAGTCTCGCTGGTCGATTATCCCACTTTGGAATGCTCCGGCGAATGGCAATATATCAGGCAAACCGCGACGGCCCTTTCCGCCATTGAAGATATTACCAACGGCGATGATGTCTGCGTCACCGGTGGGGTTATCAAAGTCGAGGTAATCGAGGATGACATGTTGTCGTATATCTGGCTCGACGCAAAAGGAAAACCGGCAGCGAAAGCGGTGTTGATTCCGGGGATGTTGCAGCAAGATCTGTACGATGCTCTGCTGGATTTGACCCGCGAAACCTTGAACACCGCCGCGATGGAAACCCCCGAAGCCGCTGGCGACGTCAGCGGAGCAACCGATCTGTGAACATTCAACGGGTTACGCTTGTAACGCTTGGCGTGGCCGACATTGTGTCGGCCAAGGCATTCTACGGCCGCCTTGGCTGGATTCCGGTCATGGCGCAAGATGATGTTGCCTTTTACCAGATGAATGGTTCGCTGTTGGGCTTGTTCGATCAACAAGAATTGGCCAAGGATCAGGGCCGCGAAGGCACGAAACTTGGCACTGGAGCGATCACGCTGGCGCAAAATTTCTCAACTGAGGCGGAAGTGGATGCAGCATTCGCAGCGGCACTAAAAGCGGGCGGAACCGCTTTGAAACGCCCGGTCAAAGTTTTCTGGGGCGGCTATTCCGGCTATTGGTCCGACCCGGACGGGCATGTCTGGGAAGTGGCGATGAACCCGTTCTGGCCCTTGGCGGAAGATGGTTCGGTAACTTTGCCGGGTGCTGATTGACCGTCACCTTCAGCCAACTCGCGCTGTATTCCTTCGCGCTGTTCATCCTGTTCATCACCCCCGGACCGGTCTGGGCAGGCATCGCCGCACGCGCTTTGGCGGGCGGTTTTGCCGCCGCCTGGCCTTTGGCCGTGGGGGTAGTGCTGGGTGACATTCTATGGCCCTTGTTGGCGATAAACGGCGTCACCTGGATCGTCTCGCTTTATGCCGATTTCCTGACGCCACTGCGTTGGGCGGGGGCGGCGATATTCCTGTTCATGGGCATCATGCTGATCCGCCATGCCGACCGTGGCCTGGCCACCGACAGCCGCCTCACCCGCCCCGGCATGTGGGCGGGTTTCATGGCGGGGATTTTGATCAGCATCGGAAATCCAAAGGCGATCTTGTTTTACATGGGCATCCTGCCGGGATTTTTTGACGTCACCCGCGTGAACCGCTGGGACATGGCGGTGATCTGCCTGTTGTCGGCGGCCATCCCCTTGGCAGGCAATTTGGGCTTGGCTCTTGCCCTTGGTCAGGTCAGGCAATTTCTGGCGTCACCGGTGGCTTTGCGGCGCACAAACCAGTTTTCCGGAGCGCTGTTGATTGCCGTTGGACTGGTCATTTTAGCGCTTTGAGCGCAACACATCTTACCCAATCTTAACCTATTGAAATGTAAAGTTTTTTCGTGGCCCCCGGCGCGTGACAAAGTGATTCGCGCCGTGTAGACTGCGCAGCACAAAATAAGGGATACGTTGAATGGCCGAAACCGTGCCGCAGCCAGAAGAATACGGTGCCGATTCCATCAAGGTTTTGCGGGGGTTAGAGGCTGTTCGCAAGCGCCCCGGCATGTATATCGGCGACACGGACGACGGTTCGGGCCTGCACCACATGGTGTATGAGGTGGTCGACAACGGCATCGACGAGGCATTGGCCGGCCATTGCGATACCGTAAGTGTGGTTCTGCACCGCGACAACTCGGTTTCGGTCACCGACAATGGTCGCGGCATTCCGGTCGGGATTCATGCCGAGGAGGGCGTTTCGGCAGCCGAAGTGATCATGACCCAGCTGCACGCCGGCGGCAAATTCGACCAGAATTCCTACAAGGTTTCCGGTGGTCTGCACGGCGTTGGCGTCTCGGTGGTCAACGCTTTGTCCGAATGGTTGGAACTGCGCATCTGGCGCGAAGGGCACGAGCATTACGCCCGCTTTGAAGGCGGTTTTGTCAAAGAATCCTTGCGTATTGTCGGTCCGCAGGGCGATAAAAAGGGCACGCAAGTCAAGTTTCTGGCTTCAACCCAGACGTTTTCCAACCTCGACTATGTTTTCAAGACCTTGGAACACCGGCTGCGCGAACTGGCCTTCCTCAATTCCGGCGTGCGCATCACGTTGCGCGATCAACGCCACGCCGAGATTGAAGAAATCGAGCTGATGTATGACGGCGGCGTGCGCGAATTTGTGCGCTATCTGGACCGTTCCAAGACGCCGCTGATTTCCAAGCCGATCTTCATTACCGGCGAAAAAGACGGCATCAACGTCGAATGTGCCATGTGGTGGAACGACAGCTATTACGAAAACGTGCTGCCCTTTACCAACAACATCCCGCAGCGCGACGGCGGTACGCATTTGGCGGGC